>NZ_JAFNOQ010000006.1:0-147276 GCF_026536145.1 Gilliamella sp. B3464
AGGCAAACTTAACTGAACTGGCGCAAAGTGGCATTTTAGCTTATGCACAGGAGGGCATGGCGTTAACCAGTCCTGAAAACATCCAACTATCCACGAGTAGCAGTATTTCCTTAACCAGTGAAAACCAGACTGACATCACTGCATTAAAAAACATCACCCTGTCTGGTGGTGAATCATTGGGATTATTTGCCCACAAATCGGGGATGAAAGTTTTTGCTAACCAGGGGGGATATAAACCTGCAAGCGCAAAATGCCAACCTGAATATGGCCGCCAAACAGGATATCAAAATTGACAGTGTTGATGGTGAGCTGACAATCACAGCCAGTCAAAAAATCACCTTAATTTGTGGTGGCTCTTATATCAAAATCAGTGAAGAGGGGATTGAACTCGGTACAGCTGGTAATGTGTATATAAAAAGCAATGCCCTGCAAAAAATGGGGGCAAAAACAATAGCACCTAATCCATTAGCACTACCGTATATTATTGGTGATTATGCTGTTAAATTTATCTGTAAAGATGAAACTGGAAAAATTTATGCCAATGAACGTTACATTGCTACGCTACCTGATGGTAGAAAGATACAAGGGCAAACCGATAAAAATGGGTATACACAATCATTCCACTCTACCAATGAAAATGAAACAATTACACTGGAATTAATTAGTAGGTAAGTTAATCAATATGCCAAATGAAAACACGCAAAAATGTAAAATTTTTACAGCTCAAACAAGTAAGCTTGAAAATGGCGAGGTTGCCACTGAGGAAGTGATATTAAAAAACGTACCAACGCCTCTTTTTATATTATTTGCTTATGGGGGCACAGGAGCAGCAAACTTTTTAAGAGCTGCCGAATTTAAAAAACAACGATTAGAGTTTAAATACCCGGATGCTGAAGTTAGAATCATAAAAGGTTTTGAGTATCCATTACAATTTAAAGCGGAATGGAAAAAACTATATAATGAATTAACCAACTCAGAAACGGCTTGTAAATATGCATTGTGGCATGTTCATTATTTTGGGCATGGTGATGAAATTTCCCTAACTTTTAGAAGCTACAGTAGGTTATACTTTGACAGTTCCGACAACATGGAACGTTTACCATGGCATCCAAATGAAGGCATTTTTGTTTTACACTCCTGTCGGGGAGCAGCTTTTGAAGATACTCTTAATATAACATACATAGAGAATCAAATTTGCTTAGCTAATACCATTTCAAAGCAGCAAAAAACACGTTGTTTAGGGCAAGTAACCTTTGGAAGTTTTAATGCTCTTGACATACTAACAGATAATAATAAAGTTGCCATACCATTGAATAAGCGAGCAAATATTTTTCATCCAAAGGACAAATGGGAAGCTGATATTATAAGTAAAGCAAAATACAGATCTCATTATGCTTATAATTATGTTAAAGATTTCTTAGAACAACCCGCTGTTTTATGGGGCTATGCCTTGTTAACAAATGATACAAAAGAAAGAACATTAGATATAAAACAAAAGTATGAGAATAATACAAAAATACAAAATTCAACTTTACCTAAGTTATATCCAATCTATCAAGAAATAGAAAAACTTGCACCGAAAAATCAAATCCTACCTTGTAGGGTTTTTAATAAAGGAGATTTAGAAGAGCGTATTGTTGAAGTGGATGTGTTTAATCAAAATGATTTGGAATATATTTAATGAGTTATACTACCAAAAAAAATAAATCAATACGGAAAAAATTAATCATTTTTGTCACTTTTTTGGGTCTTATTATCAGTATTGGCCTTATATATTTAAATACTGATAATTCAAAAAAACGAAACTATGAACTTAATCAACCGGAAAATTTAATTATGGACTTTACCATTTACCCTTCAACTATTCCCGAAAATGAATTATTACGCATAGACGAAGCTAAAAAGCTGTATAACTCAGCCTTTGACCATAGCGTATTTTATGGTGTGGTTAATCCTGACCAATTGATAAAATTTCTTAAACATGCCTGGCAATGGGATAAAAATGCCATGCCGTATTATTACGATGTTCTTAGTTGTAAAGATTTTTATGATAAAAGAGGAAAAGAGGACGGTATCATTATGTCCTTTGCTGAGTTTATGCACAAATATCGAGATCAGTTAGTGGATAGTGCTGGTAAACCGTTAGTTGAACCAGCGGTGTTTAAAAATAGTCAAATACAGTGGTATTTATGGGATAAGTTTGCCGATTTAAAATATCCCTATTTTGCCTTTCAAAATGGTTACGTAATAGGTACTTGTGGGTATGATGAACAAGGTATGGCGCGCCCCTGTCCAGATGAGCAATTAGAAAAAAGTATTGAGTATTTAAATTATGCCATTGAAGGCGGCTATCATTGCTACGAATATTTAATAGCCCGTATGTTATTTCAACATGGGCGTCAATATAAAGATCAGAAATATAAACAACTGACTAAACTAACCGAATACCGCAGAGCATTAAAATCAGATGATTTAAAACTAGCCATAGATTATGCACAGTTAATGGCCGAGCATAGCTCAATGATTGGCATATTGCGCATGACTGAAGCCTATTTCTATGGATTAGGTCGAGAGCAAGATCCGGTTAAAGCTTATGCCTGGTCACTGTTAAGCAATTATGCAAAACAAAAAATCACCGAGATAGACAACAATTTGGCGTGGGATGCAGAGCAATTACCACCAGTTTGGGAATATAACAAGCAAATCCAACAACGTTTAGAACAAATGCTTACCCCAACCGGAAAACAGGCGGCATTAGATTATTTGGAAATACTGAAAACTAAAATTGTAACTTGGGATTACAATGAATGGCGCAATCAAATAGATGATTTTCATCCTAAACCTTAATTTATTTGACTATATTGTAGTGAGTTTAAGGTTGAATAATAGTGATTAATCTGGATAGCGTGTGAAGAATAGCAAATTGAAACGTTCAAAGTTGAAAATAGTCATGCTAGTAATGATTATGATAATGGTTATTAGCCTTTATCAATTATATTTTAATCAATCATCCGATAACCAAGTTAATGTTGGTTTTGTTGAATCCGAAAATTTAATTAGGGACTTTACCATTTACCCGTCAACTATTCCCGAAAATGAATTATTACGTATAGACGAAGCTAAAAAGCTGTATGAATCAGCCTTTGACGATAGCATATTTTATGGTGTGGTTAATCCTGACCAATTGATAAAATTTCTTAAACATGCCTGGCAATGGGATAAAAATGCTATGCCATATTATTACTCTCTTCTTAGTTGGCAAAAACACTTTGATGATGGTTACAAAGAAGATGGGATGATCTCTTTTACAGAATTTATGCGCAAATATCGGGATCAGTTAGTGGATAGTGCTGGTAAACCGTTAGTCGAACCTGACGTATTTAAAAGTGAGCAAATGCGGCAGTATTTATGGGATAAGTTTGCCGATTTAAAATATCCGTATTTTGCCTATAAAAAGGGGTGGGGAATGGGTTTTTGTTGGTATGATGAACAAGGTATGGCGCGCCCCTGTCCTGATGAGCAATTAGAAAAAAGTATTGAGTATTTAAATTATGCCATTGACGGTGGCTATCATTGCTACGAATATTTAATAGCCCGTATGTTATTTCAACAAGGTGACCATTATCAGGATGAAAAGTATAAACAAATAATTAAATTAACCGAATACCGTAAAGCATTAAAATCAGACGATTTAAAACAGGCAATAGATTATGCACAGCTAATGGCCGAGCATAGCTCAATGATTGGCATATTGCGCATGACTGAAGCCTATTTCTATGGATTAGGTCGAGAGCAAGATCCGGTTAAAGCTTATGCCTGGTCGCTGTTAAGTGATTATGCAAAACAAAAAATCACCGAGATAGACAACAATTTAGCGTGGCATGCTTATCAACTACCACCAGTTTGGGAATATAACAAGCAAATCCAACAACGTTTAGAACAAATGCTTACCCCAACCGGAAAACAAGCAGCATTAGATTATTTGGAAACACTGAAAACCAAAGTGATCACTTGGAATTATAATCTGTGGCGCAACCAAATAGATGATTTTCATCCTAAACCTTAGCGTAATTAAATATATTAATGAGCGATCTATCCGCCGATTACCAAGGCGCTTTTTCAGGGGAATCCTGGCAAGAGACAGAGAACCCGAAAACCGGTAAAATGTCCCTTGAGATGAAAGAGTGGTTATACGTAGGTCCTGCTGGACGAGCCGATTTTGATGGCTGGTTAGAAATGTTTTGTTTACTGCTTGAAATGAAAGCTAATTATGATTCATTGATGTTTAGTCGGACAGAGTTTGAAGATGTAGAGAAAACGATACCACAGTTAAAAACGTTAGGCAGAAATAAAAAGCTTAGTTTTGAAAAACAAGCGAAAAGACATAACGAAATTTGTTCAAAACACCCCTACGCCCACTGTTGTTGGATTTTTATGACGCCATGGGCGTATAACGCTTTTTTGAATATTTTAAAAGTTAATTCATTCCCTGCATTAAGTGCAATTTGGGTTCCCTTACCTTAGTTATAGAGGATATTTTATGCGAGAGATATTAAATGTTCAGTTCGATATAATCATTTATTTACCTAAAGTCTCCTTCATTACCTATGCTGATTTTTGTCACCGTTTAGAAAAGGCCTTAAAGGTTTATCAACACTGTTTTGACCCCAAAATGACTTGGTATTTGTTCAAAAATACGGTGAAAGTAAAACCCGAGGCGCTAGTCTATAGTCCCGATGGTTTTACTGAGTTTGGTTTAAAAAAACTCTCTTTCGCTCACAAAAAAATCGATAAAGATGGCGATACGCTGATTTCGTTTATTGATGGTGAACACAATACTTTCGGAAAATTAATTGGTTATAGTGCATCTAAATCCTTAGATAATTCGTTTGTTCAATCTAAAATAAGTTTTTTTTTCACTGAACCCAACGAGCCTCAAATTTTAAAACAAATCACATCTTTTGTTACCGAGCTGGCAAAAGTCTTTACCGATAGCTATATTGAAATTGACTTAATGCAGACCTTTTCGAAAGTGAATGCACTATTTGTGAAACGAATTGGTGTATCACTAATAGCTTATATCCCAAGTCCCTTAAAAGCTAGCGACTATCCCGAAGCCTATCAAGTGATCCCGATTTATAAAGACGATAAACAGGTGGGAACTGTGATTGTATCGCTTGATCATTTGCCAAGTATTGAAAACACCGAAGATGTGAAAACAATCAATCGGATTGATTTAAGATTACGTGATGCTGATTTATTACCAATTAGAAGTGATTTATAAGGGATATTATGTGACAAGCTACTCTGTTCAATGTGATTATTAACTTAGTTAAAAAAACTTTCATTACCTTTGACGATGGTATTAGTGGTCTTGCAAAATTGTGATTGCCCTCCCGATACCTTTAAACAGGTTAAGCTAAAACCAATATGTCGAGGTATGAGCTTACTATTGCTCGATTATCAATAAGCGAGTGGTGATGTTGAATGGTACGTTGAGGTAGGTAATAAAAAATCAAATTTTATTCCTGAGTGGGTCTATTTTTAGAGGTTAAAGCTCATTATGATTTTTTATTTCAAAAAGGGTTAGAAAAGCCGCTGTTAAATAAATGGGCTAGGCGTTATCACAATTCTTTAGTTAGTCAAGCTAAAAAGCAAAATAAGGTATGTAGTTTTAATACTACTGCAAAATGTTAATGATTTAGAATACATTTAATGAATTATACTGCCAAAAAAAACAAATCAATACGGAAAAAATTAATCATTTTTGTCATTATTTTGGGTCTTATTATTAGTATTGGATTTATATATTTAAATACTGATAATTTAAAAAAACAAAACTATGAACTTAATCAACCGGAAAATTTAATTAGGGACTTTACCATTTACCCCTCAACCATTCCTGAAAATGAATTATTACGCATAGACGAAGCTAAAAAGCTGTATGAATCAGCATTTGATGATCAAGTATTTTATGCTGTAGTTAGTCCGAACAACTTAGTCAAATTTTTAAAACATGCCTGGCAATGGGATAAAAATGCCATGCCATATTATTACTCTCTCCTTAGTTGGCATAAATTCTTTGATGAAGATTACAAAGAGGATGAGATGATCTCATTTACAGAATTTATGCGCAAATATCGAGATCAGTTAGTGGATAGTGCAGGTAAACCGTTAGTTGAACCAGCGGTGTTTAAAAATAGTCAAATACAGTGGTATTTATGGGATAAGTTTGCCGATTTAAAATATCCCTATTTTGCCTTTCAAAATGGTTATGTAATAGGTACTTGTGGGTATGATGAACAAGGTATGGCGCGCCCCTGTCCAGATGAGCAATTAGAAAAAAGTATTGAGTATTTAAATTATGCCATTGAAGGCGGCTATCATTGCTACGAAGATTTGATAGCTCGAATATTATTTCAACAAGGTGACCATTATCAGGATGAAAAGTATAAACAAATAATTAAATTAACCGAATACCGTAAAGCATTAAAATCAGACGATTTAAAACAGGCAATAGATTATGCACAGCTAATGGCCGAGCATAGCTCAATGATTGGCATATTGCGCATGACTGAAGCCTATTTCTATGGATTAGGTCGAGAGCAAGATCCGGTTAAAGCTTATGCCTGGTCGCTGTTAAGTGATTATGCAAAACAAAAAATCACCGAGATAGACAATAATTTAGCGTGGCATGCTTATCAACTACCACCAGTTTGGGAATATAACAAGCAAATCCAACAACGTTTAGAACAAATGCTTACCCCAACCGGAAAACAAGCAGCATTAGATTATTTGGAAATACTGAAAACTAAAATTGTAACTTGGGATTACAATGAATGGCGAGATCAGATAGATGATTTTCATCCTAAACCGTAATTTATTTGACTATATTGTAGTGAGTAAAATTTAAGGTGTATTAAGAAATCGCAAATTGAAGTAAATGGACAATAGTGTGAATAAACGTAACGTTAAATGCTCGATGCTTAAATTATTAATCCTTATAATTGGCATGAATAGATTGGATGTTATTATGACAAAAATTTTGAATATTTTCGAATCATCTAAAAATAATCAACCTAAATAATGTTTTTTAATTTTATCTAGTACAGCCCCTTCTTTGGCTAAAGACTGCGTTATATATAATAATTCTAAAGATAGTTTCAAACTAGCTTTAAAATTTACTTAGTTATATTTTGCGTAAAAGTGATAACTTTTTAATTTTAATTAAAAATAAGTTAAATAAAACGCCGACTGAAGTCGGCGATCATCATTACTTAGCTTGAGTTTCGTTCCAGCTATCTCTTAATCCAACCGTTCGGTTGAATACTAAATTGTCATCAGTTGCATATTTACTATCTAAACAGAAGTAGCCTTCACGTTCAAATTGGTAAGCTTTGCCAACTTCAGCATGTTGCAGGCTTGGTTCAACAAACCCTTTTTTGATAATCAATGATTCTGGATTAATAGTTGATAAAAAGTCTTCAGCCGCCCCAGGATTTGGAGTATTAAATAAACGATCATAAAGACGAATTTCGGCTGGTTTTGCAAATTTAGCCGATACCCAATGAATCACACCTTTAATTTTACGTCCATCTTCTGGGTTTTTATTAAGGGTGGTTGGATCATAACTACAATAGATAGTTTGTATATTACCTTCTGCATCTTTTTCAACGCGATCAGCACGAATAACATAAGCATTACGTAAACGGACTTCTTTTCCTAATACTAAGCGCTTATAATTTTTGTTCGCCTCTTCTTTAAAATCAGCGCGATCAATATAAATTTCGCGGGTAAATGGTGCTTCACGATTGCCCATCTCCGGACGATTTGGATGATTTGGCATGCTGAGCACTTCATCTAAGGTTTCTGAAAAGTTTTCAATCACAACTTTCACTGGGTCAAGCACAGCCATTGCTCGTGGTGCGTTTTCGTTAAGATCTTCACGAATACAAAATTCTAGCGTGCTCATTTCAACGGTATTTTCTTGTTTGGTTACACCAATGCGGTTACAAAATTCACGAATGGAAGCAGGTGTATAACCACGGCGACGTAAACCTGAAATAGTTGGCATACGTGGATCATTCCAACCATCAACAATTTGTTCTGACACGAGTAAATTTAATTTACGTTTTGAGGTGATAGCATACTCTAAATTTAATCGAGAAAACTCATATTGATGTGGGCGAGCGTCAATTGTGATGTTATCTAATACCCAGTCATATAAACGGCGATTGTCTTGAAATTCAAGTGTGCATAATGAGTGAGTAATATTTTCAATTGCATCAGAAATACAATGAGTAAAATCGTACATTGGGTAAATACACCATTTATTGCCGGTTTGATGATGTTCGGCAAATTTAATACGATATAACACTGGATCTCGCATAACAATGAAAGGGGAAGCCATATCAATTTTTGCTCTTAAACACGCTTTTCCTTCAGCAAATTTTCCTTCTTTCATTTGTTGGAATAGCGTTAAATTTTCATCGATACTACGATCACGATAAGGACTATTTTTGCCGGGCTCTTTTAATGTGCCACGATATTCACGAATTTCATCTGCTGAAAGTTCATCAACATAAGCAAGACCTTTATTAATTAACTCAATTGCATATTCATATAATCGGTCGAAATAATCAGATGAGTAACAGATTTCACCATCCCACTCAAAACCTAACCAATGAACATCTTCTTTAATCGATTCAACGTATTCAACATCCTCTTTGACTGGATTAGTATCATCAAATCGTAAATTACATTTACCCTGATAATCTTGAGCAATACCAAAATTTAAACAAATTGATTTAGCATGACCAATATGCAAATACCCATTTGGTTCAGGTGGAAAACGCGTATGCGTGGTTTTATATTTACCTGCTGCTAAATCTGCATCAATAATTTGACGAATAAAGTTAGTTGGACGATTTTCTGTCTCTGTCGGTAAGGAACCGCTCATAAAAAAACCTCTGATTAAATATTTCAATGACGAATTTAGAAATTTGTTCTGTCACTTTTTATCATTTTGACCAAAGAATATAACAAATTTTTTGTTTTTCTGAAATGGAAAAACGTGTATTTACTGTGACAAAATAATGTTTTTTATAAAATCGATGGTTTTCCTAAAAATTGCATGTGACGACAACCTAAAAGTGACATTACTCAAATATAATTAAAACAACTATTAAAATTGGGTATTATTTATATTTGAGTAAACTAGTGAGTTTAAAATTTTAGTTTTAGTAATAAGATAATGTTAATTTTTATTTTTCTTTTCATTGACAAAAAGCATAGCGGTTATACCCACTAAAGTTAACGCTGCGGCTAAATAAAAACCACTATTTAAACTACCTGTTTTATCCGCTATCAATCCAGTAAAATAAGGAGCACAAATTGATGCGCTCATACCAAAAAAGTTGTATAACCCAAAAGCCGTACTAAGCGAAGCTTTAGGTGCATTATCGGCAACTAAAGCGATTAATACTGGATTCAAGCTTATTTTACCAATAAAACCATATAATATAAGTACTGCAATTAATACAGCATATGATTCACTATACACAATCGAAAAAATAGCAATTAATGATAATGGCATCATGCATAACACTACCGGTTTACGTCGACCAAGTTTATCCGATATATAGCTACACAACAAAGTACCAATAATTGAGATCCAAGGTACAATTGATGCAATTTGTGAAGCTTGTAATTTATCCATTCCTCTTTCTGCTTCAAGATAGTTTGGTAACCAGGTAATAATGACAAAAAAACCATATATTGAACAAAAGATTGTAATATAAGCTAAAACCAAATTGCGGTTCTTGAACAATTCCGAAAATTTTATAGACTGTGAAACCTGTGTTGCTGTCGGTTTGGCCACTTTTTCTTTAATACACACAGCCATCAGTAAAGTAACGATTATTATTGGAATAGCAACAACCACAAACGGTAGTTGCCAAGAACTATGGAATACTGAAATCATCACACTTGATAGATAATATCCCATGGCAATACCAAATGACATTCCACTGCCAATAATAGCACTGCCTAACGTTATCCATTTTTTAGGAATAGCTTCTGATGATAACGCATATTGTGGTCCATAATAACAGCCTTGTGCCGCACCAGCTAATATCCAAAGAATCAAAAAGATTATGAAAGAAGGAGCAAAATATATTGATGCAATAAAAATGGCATATAATATGAATCCTGTCACAAGCACACGCTTGCGACCTATTTTATCGCCCAATATACCTGAAGGTATTTGAAATACGGTATAAGCAAGAAAAAACAGGCTCATTATACCGCCAGTTTCAGCCTTATTTAAGCCAAACTGAGTTTGTAATTCACCAATAAGCGGGCTTAAAACTGATCGCCCAGCATAAATAACAATCCAGCCCAAAAAGAAAATGATAACTAATTTGATCCAATAAGCATTTGGAGTGGCGTTTTTTGAATCGCTTGCCATGTTACTCACCTTACCGTTGCATAAAGTAAGTATCATCTTATGATAACGTCAAAAAAATAAATTACTCACATATCACAATTATGATTATTTTTAATAAAAAAACATTGATTATAAAAAAATAATTAACAATCATTCGATTTTAATGAAACAACAAATCGTGCGCCACCCAATGGACTTGTCACCACAAATGCTTTGCCATCGTGAAATTCAGCCATTAGTTTTACATAAGCTAAACCAAGACCATAGCCGCCCGTTGAACGAGTTCGACTAGTATCTAACCGCGCAAAAGGCATAAAAATTTTTTCTCGAGCATCAAATGGAATACCTGGACCATCATCATCGATTTCAAACACAACGCCATTTTCTTGTTTGGTGATATTTAATACCGCTTTATGTGCTGCATATTTAAAAGCATTTAGCAGTAAATTTTTAACAATGGTTTCGGCTAAATTGATATCTATCACGGCTTGAGCATCTTGACTATTACACACTAACTCAAAGTCTTTGGGTTTGAATAATGCGAGTGATTGGCAAACTTTTTCGCTCCACTGTTTGAGTGATACTGCTGTTAAATTTAGCTCAATATTACTCTGCTGCATTTTAAAGTAACTTAAACTAGCATTAATTAACGTTTCAAGTTCGTTAATGTCATCATTCATACCTTTTTGTAGCAATAACCGTTCTTGTTCGTCGGTTGACTCTTCAAGCATGCTAAGTTCAAATCGCATTCGTGCCAGTGGGGTTCGAAGTTCATGCGCCATGGCATGTGAAATAGTTTGATTGGTCCCAACTAAATGTTCAATATGTGTCCCCATGTTATTAAGGACATTAGCCAATGGCTGAAATAACCAACCTTTGACATTTTCCGTTCGCGCCTTAAGATTACCCTGTCCTAACTGCTCAGCTGTCTGCCTAATATTAACTAAATCTTTCCAGACCGCACTGAAAGCAAAATAGATCAAAATAAAGAAGATAATAGCGCTAAATAATGCCCATATAATTAAAAAAACACTAAGTGACATAGTGTTAGATTTTAAAATATCGCGCATAACCATGGGCCCGAGTTGTAGCAACTTGCCATCGTTTAAATCGATATAGACAACCTCTTCATCACCATCGTATGAAAAACCTAATTTTTTTAACTCGTTGTGTACAGTTTCAGGCAGTGGTGTATTAGCGGGTAAAATGGTTATTGGATAACCAAAATAGGGTTGTAATTCATTGACCACTTCTTGAAGAGGACGATGTTTATTTTCATTAATGCGCATGCGTATCAGGTTGACTGTACCTCGTTGTGACTCACGAAACACAATATGATCATCTGGCATATCGGTTAATGATGAAGGTAAAGAATCAAATACGAGTAATGCACCATAAGCAATGATACATTGCAATGAAAGCAAAATGACCAGATAAAATACGATGCGGCGATTAAAAAAAAGGGGTTTTGCTAATAATTGGCTCAATGATTATCCCCTTCTCGCATAAATAAATAACCTTTGCCTCTTACTGTTTTAATGCGTGATGGATTATCGGGATCATCAAGTAATTTTCGACGTAGTCGAGAAATCCGAGCGTCAATTGAACGATCACTACCATCAAAATCAATTCCTCGAACTTGAGAAAAAATATCATCACGAGTCAATATATTACCGGCGTTAACAGCGAGTAACCAAAGCAAATCAAATTCAGCGGTGGTTAAATCAATTTCTTGATCTTGTAATAGCACCTTACGATTTTCACCATCAATAGTAAGATTATCAAAAACTAATGTTTTGTTATTGAGCGGAGCGGCTGTTTCTTTACTGCTATCTTTGTCTAATTCAATTTGTTTTCGCCGAAGTAGCGCTCGAATACGTGCAAGTAATAATCTTGGTTCAACAGGTTTAGCCAAATAGTCATCGGCACCCAGTTCTAAACCGACAATTTCATCAATATTATCTTCACTTGCTGTCATAATAAGAATGTAATTATTGAACCAAGTACGTATATCACGGCAGATATCAAAGCCAGATTTTTCCGGTAACATGACATCTAAAATGACTAAATCGGGATTAAATTGTTGAATTTTTTCTTCTGCACCATTACCACTATTATGCCATTGAACAAGATAACCTTGTCGAATCAAATAAACTTGTATTAAATTAGCAAGTCGCTGGTCATCTTCAATAATTAGTATACGTTCACTCATTCTTATTCTCAGTATGGTAACAGTAAGTAGTAAGGCCTTATTATACAGGCAATTTTATTCTCGTTACAAAATATATACAAAGAGCCTACAAAGTTTGAAATCACTCTATGAGAAAATTTGCGACAATATCGATAAATAGGCTATTTAATTTCAAAAATGAATAATTTTTCATCAATTACAAGTCATCTATTTCATCCATCTTATTCACAACATCATACGCCAATCGTGTTGTGTGATTTTGATGGTACTATTAGTGTTAAAGATGTAACAGATACTTTACTGAATCATTTCGGTAAAGACGGATGTGACGAGCTTGAAGAGTTATGGGTGAATGGTAAAATTGGTTCTCAAGAGTGCATGAGTAAGCAAATTGCTTTGATGGATGCCAGTTTAGCAGAACTTAATGAAGTTTTATCACAAATTGAAATTGACCCAACCTTTAAGGCATTCATTGATTACACTGATCAAAACAACATACCGGTTCACGTTGTCAGCGACGGATTAGATTACGCAATTGAATTTGTGTTAAAACGTCATGGCATAGAAAATTTACCTATTTTTGCTAATAGATTATTACACGATAATGAACGTAGCTGGCGTCTTGAATTTCCTTATGCTAATCAAAATTGCATTAAACAAAGTGGAAATTGTAAATGTAATCACGTTAAAAAACAGCAATATTTTCCACAAATTCTTTATGTTGGTGATGGAACGTCTGATTATTGTGTTTCTCATAATGTGGATTTTGTTTTTGCCAAAGATAAATTGATTCATTATTGCCAAAAAAATAATATTGAACATAGTGCTATTAAATATTTTTCTGATGTTACTCAAGCATTAAAACAGTCACAGCAAGCACTTATTCCAACTGTGATGGTAAAATAATAGGAAATAATAATGAGTACAATTCAAGATTTATCTTACTTTTTACCAGGTAATAAAAATGGGGTGCTTTTAATTCATGGATTAACAGGTACACCAAATGAGATGAGAATTTTAGCAAATGGCCTACATAAAGCTGGATTCACCGTTTATGCAATACAATTAGCTGGCCATTGTGGGACTGAAGCCGATCTTTGTAAAACCACATGGCAAGATTGGTATAAAAGCGTACAAGATGGCGCAGATTATCTAGCCAACCATGTAGATAATATTTTTGTGGCGGGATTATCAATGGGCGCCCTGCTAGCGTTAAAGTTAGCAGCTGACAGACCTGAACAAATTAAGGGAGTGGGTGTGCTTGCGCCCACTTTTTATTATGATGGTTGGAGTATGCCTTTTTGGGCAAAAAAATTCTTTTTCTTACTCGTCTATTTTAAAAAATTAGGTATTTTTCAAAAAGTTTCTTTTATTGAAAAGCCGCCTTACGGGCTTAAAGATGAACGAATTCGTGCTGTCGTTTCAGAAAGTATGCTTAGTGGCGATGCAGCGTCTGCCGGCCTTGCTGGTAACCCTTTTCCGGCGCTGGCAGAAATGCAACTATTAGCAAAAAATGTACGACAAATTTTGCCGAATGTTACCTCACCTTGTTTAATTATGCATTCGGGTAATGATGATATCGCAAATATTGAAACCAATGCCAAATTAGTTGAAAAGCATGTATCGGGACCTAAAAAATTAATCGTATTAAATGAGAGTTATCATTTAATCACCATTGATTCTCAACGCCGCGAAGTGATTAAAGAATGTGTTTCTTTTTTTAACGGTATAGTAGAAGGAACAAACACTTAATGTCACCATTAGTCATCATACTTTGGGTTAGCAATATCTGTTTTGATACTTTAGGGCAAATAGCCTTTAAATTCGCTGCAACTTCAACAAATAATCGTGACGGTTGGTACTATTGGATCGATTTATCAAAAAATCATTGGATTTGGATTGGTATTATATCCTATATTGCTGAATTCCTACTTTGGTTAGCATTTTTAACATTAGTTCCACTGTCACAGGGTGTTTTACTTGCCTCATTTAATATTATTACCATCATGTTGGTTGGTCGTATTGTTTTTAAGGAACTTCTCACCTTTCATCGTATAGTTGGTATGCTTTTAATCACAGCTGGCGTTATTTTTGTGGGATTGTCTTAATATGGCACGATTTTATTTAATTGGCTTCACAGTATTACTCATCTTTGATACGATTGCACAATGCAGTTTTAAATTAGCAGCAATTCACGCTGAACCTTTAGCGATGAGTATTGATTGGCTGGTTCGCGTATTTACTAATCCATGGATCTATATATCAATTGCTGGTTATATTTTCACGTTTTTTACCTGGATGACCTTACTAAAAAAAGCACCAGTTGGACCCGCTTTTGCCGCTTCTCATTTTGAAGTGGTGACAGTTATGATCGCATCAATTTGGTTATTTAACGAGCCAATAACCTTATTTAAATTGATTGGAACAATATTAATTGTGTCAGGAATTGTGTTTTTAGCGATAGCTGAAAACAAATTAACTCAACAAAACAATCATTAAATTAAACCTAAATTATTCAATAAAGTGTAGGTGGTTTTCTATTAAAACAACTACACTTTCTATTCGATTTTTCAGTTATATAACTAATGCTTTTAACAAGGTCAAATTAAGTTGATGTTGTTCACTTTGCCAAGTTTGTAACTTATCAGCCGGTATGATGGGTTGTTTATCTAACGAACTTAAAAAGCGCTTAAACCAGTTCGATGGTTGCCATATTGACAATTCGCCGGTGATATCACTACCAATAACACGCTGTTTAATCGATGAAATAACATCCAATAGGTGGTAAGTCTGTAACTGACCTTGATCCCAATTGGTATGAATAACCTCTTCACTTAATACATCTTTATCAATCGATAAATAAACGGGTTCTGCATTGTGATACTGTTCAGATAAAAAACTCGCAATAAGATCATCTGGAGTAGAAAAATGCCGAAATGCATGACCTAAACCTATTTTTTTTGCCCATGACACATTAACACCTAGGCTCCAATAAGTGAGTTTTTTATGAAAAAGTGGTTTCCATCTATTTTCCCAAAAATGGCTAATGCCAATATCATGTGAGGTAATACCCAATACGTGTACCTGTTTCACAAACGGTAAGCTTGCGACATAACTGACCCATGAACCACAATGAATACCAAATAAGTAACGCATATTATCGGGATGATTATCAAAAATTATTACTTCAATGGGATTTTCTGCTGAGTAATATTTCGCTAAACGCGCAATCAATAATAGTGAGATATGATGATAATCCCCGCTTCCCATCAAAACTGTACCATAATGCTCAGGTAAAAATTGTTGAAGTTTTGCGCTAAATTGTTGAAATTTAGTTCGAGAGCATCCAAAACGCAGAGTCTCTTGCCAAGCGGTTAAATCTATTTTTTTAGCATCACTAATTTCACCGACACTTTGATCAAAGTCGAGAATTATAGGGCATTTCATGCTACTTTCTCCTTGTCACTTTCAAAGTGACCAATCAATTTACGTATTACCACTCTTAATAAAGGATTGCGGATATAAACTAAATGCTTTGTTAACGTAAATTTGGCACCAAGTGATGCTTTAACTTCGGGATCGGTCCAACCGGCAATATAGTGACTAAAGCCGTTTTCAACTGCATATTCAAGATTAACAAACCAACTGACAAAATAGAGATTGAGATTTTGAGCTTGGGGGTAAACCATACCAATATATTTATCAATTAACATGTTATTGACCACGTAGCAGATATTGTAACCAATAAGTTCATTGTCATGATAATAAGTAAAAATACGTGTTTGAGCAGATTTGTTCTGTAATAATTGCACGAAAAATGGTTTAGTTAACAAATCAAAATGTACGTCGCTTTGCTGATAAACATTAAGATAAAGTTGATAATATTTATCTAAAACAGCATCATTAAAAAAACAGTCATCGCCACTATTTAAAACATTAATCTCTAGCTTTTGGCGAGATTTTAATTTCCGCCTAAAATTTTTTCGACGACTATATGAAAAACGTGAAAAAACTTCATCTAAGCTATCAAAATCTATAGGTAACCAAGCTAATGCTTGCCCTTCAACTTCAATAAAACCTTGATTTTTTAACGCTGATATAAATTCGGCAGAATATTGATTATCTTTATCACTCAATAAGGGGGAAGATAAAGGTAAATCTTTAACAATAACAAAAGGATATTCTTTGCTATAACTTGCTTTCAGGTTACCCGCTAATTTTTTTGCATCAACTTTATCATTGAGCATGCCATATTCAGAGACAGTTGTCCCAACAAAACATGTTTTAGGTTGTAACCAGTGCCGCCATTTTTTGGATAGTGGTAATTTTTCAATTTTATTTTTGAAATTATCATCAGCTGTTGTCAATAAATCGAACTTTGCTGAAAAAACAGGCACACCACCATCACTTAGCCAAGCAGCAAAATTATGTGGAGGATGATTTAAAAAATTGTCTATTAATTCATTAGGCTCTAACTGATTAATATATTTCATAACGATATAAATGTTAACTGTTTGAATTGAATAAGAGATCCCGCTAATAGCCATTAGCGGGAAAATTTAGAAATAATGGATTAAAGCTCTTTTTTAGCTCGAGTAATTAACTGATCCAGTAATTCAATACCTTGATCAATCTCTTGACGAGTAATGTGTAGCGAAGGGGCAAATGTAATTACGTTTTTGTAATAACCACCGATATCAAGCACTAAGCCCATTTTCGTACCTTTCCAATCAAGATCGCCTGACATACCAATGTCTACCATTTTATCAACCAAAGCTTTATTGGCTGTAAAACCATCATCAGTACAAATTTCAGCACGAAGTGCTAGACCTAAACCATCTACTTCACCGATCTCTTTGTGTTTTTTCTCTAGTGTTTTTAAGCCTTCAAGGAAATATGCACCGCTATCCATTACCATTTTTTCGTAATCAGTTTCAGACGTCATTTTTAACACTTCAAGACCAACGGCTGTACCTAGTGGATTTGATGCAAAAGTTGAATGCGTCGATCCAACAGGGAACACTTCTGGATTAATTAACTCTTCACGAGCCCACAAACCACCTAATGGATTTAAACCATTAGTTAATGCTTTAGCAAATACCACCACATCAGGTTTAACATCAAAATGTTCAATTGACCATAATTTACCAGTACGGTAAAAGCCCATTTGGATTTCATCTACAACTAATAAAATACCATATTGATCGAGAACTTTTTTCAAACCTTTAAAGTAATTACGTGGCGGAACAATATAACCACCCGTTGCTTGTAGTGGCTCAGCATAAAATGCAGCATATTCAGCCTGACCTACTTTTGGATCCCATACACCGTGATATTCTGTTTCAAATAAACGCGCAAATTCAGCAACTAAATGTTCACCATACTCTTCAGCAGTCATGCCTTTTGGACGACGGAACGGATATGGGAATGGAACAAACATAGCACGATCACCAAAATGTCCATAACGACGACGGTAACGGTAGCTTGAAGTAATTGAAGAGGCACCCAGTGTACGTCCATGATATCCACCTTGGAAAGCAAACATCAGTGACTTACCGCCTGTTGCATTACGAACAACTTTTAGCGAATCTTCAATACATTGTGAACCACCAACATTGAAATGCACTCGACCTTGATAACCAAATCGCTGCTCCATACCTTGAGCAATGGTTTTTGCTAATTCGATCTTGGTTGGATGCAAATATTGGCTTGCACACTGTGGTAAGGTATCAATCTGTTTTTTTAGAACATTGTTTAATCGTTCATTTGCATAACCAAAGTTACATGCTGAATACCACATTTGTAAATCAAGAAAGGCTTTACCTTCTTTGTCGTACATGTAGCTACCTTCACAGCCATCGAAAATTTTTGGCGGTTCAACATAATGAACGGTATCACCAAAAGAGCAATATTTGGCTTCGTCGGCTAATAGAGTGGCATCATCAGGGCGACTGTTAATCATTTCTAAAGTTGGTTTACTCATAATTTATCTCACTAATCCATATTCAAATATGATAAAATGTGGCATTATTATTCAAGAAATTTGTTTGTTACAATGTACAATTAATGTATAGATTTTGTGACCATTCATTTTAATTCAATTAAAACAAAAATATTCGACCAGACAATGGCATTAGAAATTTAATGGGTATAAAGAAAATGAAAAAATCGCGCTGTGCTACTTATATATTTACACTAATGACTTTAACATACATACCTATTGCTTCTGCTGATCCAACTTCTATTGGAATTGGAGCAGGTTGGGCAACATCACCATATAAGAATTACAGCTCGAAAATTTATCCAGTTCCACATATTGATTATGATAACGGTGTATTTTTTATCGATGATTTATCTGCAGGTGTTTATGCATATCAGGCCAATGGACAAAGTCTTTCAATTGGTGCTCGCTATTTAGCTAATGAATTTAAACCTCATGATTCTGATAATCACCGCTTAAAACAATTAGATACTCGCCATTCTACTCTACTTGCAGAAATCGAATATTCAATTGATACTGACTTCGGCAGTTTTTCTAGTAGTGTTGGTACCGATGTTCTTAATGAAAGTAACAGCATTTTAGCTAATGCTGATTATAGCTTACCTTACCTAGAGGGTAATTTAGTTATAGTACCAACCATTGGTATCAATTGGGCAAACAGCAAACATAACGATTATTACTATGGCGTATCTCACAGAGAATCATCTCGCTCTGGATTACGTTATTTTAATGCTGATAGTTCAGTAACCCCTTATGCTGAAATCGGCGCCCAATATTCATTAACGGATAATATTGCTACTTTTGGTGGTGTTCACGTTGATAAATTAACCGGTGATGCTGCCGATAGTCCAATGGTAGACAGCAGTACAATTACTTCTGTTTATATGGGATTATCTTATAAATTCTAAGTGTTTTGGTCTGTTTTAGAATTAAAGCTGATGATAAAACAATAGGTCAATCGTATTATTATCGTACGCTTTATTTACGACAATTATGGTAAAATAGTTATCCTAAATAAAACTTAGGAAGTGTAATAACATGCTTTGGTTTAAAAATGCCATTATTTACCAACTTAATAATGACACCTTACTAAATAAAGACACTATTGAAAAAGCAGTCAAATCCCAACTGTTTACACCCTGTGGTAACCTTGATACCACTAAAATAGGTTGGGTATCACCTTATCGTGATGATAACCAAGATAATTTAATTATTGATATCAATGGCCAATATTTACTACGTATAAAAAAAGAGACAAAAATATTACCTGCGCCAGTTATCAAACAAGCATTATTAGAAAAGATAGATAAACAAGAGCAAACATTAAGTAGAAAATTAACTAAAAATGAGAAAGCGACATTAAAAGATGAAGTCATGATTGATCTCATGCCTCGAGCCTTTAGTAAATATAATCACTATTGGCTTTGGATTGATACCGACAATAAACGTATCATTGTCGATAGTAGCAATTTTAAACAAGCCGAAGATATTTTAGCTATTTTACGTAAAGAGTTAGGCGCACTTGCCTTAACACCGTTATCAATTGATAAACCGCTAGAACAAATATTAACAACTTGGGCTAAAGAAAAACTTAGCTTTCCACCTTTTATATTAGGCGATCAAGCTGAATTGAAAGATCCGCTTGAAGGAAATGGCATTATTAGTTGCAAAAATCAAGACATCACTAGCGATGAAATGCTAATTCATTTTGATTCAGGAAAATGGATCACAAAAATGAAAATTATTGATGATAGAGGTGTGAATTTCATTGTACACAGTGATTTGACGTTAAAAAGAATCAAGTTTGATTCTATCATTTTAGATGAAAATGAAGACATCGGTTCAGATGAATTTGATAAGCGTCTCGAAGCTGATTTTATTATTATGTCAAACGTTTTAGCTAATACCATTAATGAGTTTACACTCGTGATTAACAAAATTATTTGATAATATTATTTAAATATTTTTTTAGTGTTCTATTATAAACTCTAGCTTTGCATATAAAGTATGCTATAATTACGAAAGATTATGTATAGCATAATTTACTTGAAGATAAATTATTATTAGTTTATTTCAAATAAACTTAAATAAAAACAAACTAAACAACGTCTATAACAACATATAAGTTGAGGCAAGAAAATGAAAAAAACAACTCTAGCTCTAGCAATTGCAGTTGCAAGCTTAACAGCTACTGCCGCTAACGCAGCATATGAAGACAACACTTTTTATACAGGTGCTAAATTAGGTTGGGGAGAACTTTATAGCTTAGATGCACATAAAGTTCGTGGTGATGATGAAATTGGCATTAAAACTTCAGACCGTAGCAACGTTGCTGGTGGTGCTTTTGTAGGCTTCCAAGCTAACCCTTATTTAGCATTTGAATTAGGCTATGATTGGTTAGGTTCAGCTAAATATAAAAGAACTTGGTCAGATGATAATACCAAAGCAGGTAACAGCAAAGTTTCTGCGCAAGGTGTTTCTTTAACTGGTAAATTAAGCTATCCATTATCATTCATCTCTGACGATTTAGATGTTTACGGTCGTGCTGGTGGTATGGTGACTATTGCTAAATGGAAAAACAGTGGTGACTATAAAGACTATTATGGTCATGGTGGCACTAAAACTGATGTATCTCCAGTTTATGCATTAGGTCTTGATTATCGCTTAGACGAAGACTTCTCTACTCGTTTAGAGTACCAATACACTCAACATATTCATACTAAAAGTGATGCATCACCTGATTCAGGCTTGTTAACTTTAGGTATTACTTACCGTTTAGGTTCTCCAGCAGTTGCTGCTCCAGAAGTTGAAGTTAAAACTCAAGAAAACCGTTATGTATTAAACGAAGATGTTCTATTTGCTTATGCAAAAGCTGATTTAAAACCAGAAGGACGTCAAGCACTTGATAACCTATTAACATCTCTTGTTAAAATTAACCCAACTCAAAGTGCAATTGTTGTAATTGGTCATACTGACCGTATTGGTTCAGACAGCTACAACCAAAAACTATCTGAACAACGTGCACATTCAGTAATGAAATACCTAGTAGAAAAAGGTGTTCCAGCTGATTTAATTAGTGCTCGTGGTATGGGTAAATCTCAACCAGTTACAGGTACTAAATGTAATGCACTTCGCGGCGCTGACTTAAAAGCATGTTTAGCACCAGATCGTCGTGTTGAAATTGAAGTTAAAGCACGTAACGTTAAAGAAGTGAAAGTGATCGACTCAACCAATTAATTTTGATTGATTTAATCACTAAAACCCGGCTGATGCCGGGTTTTTTTATTTATAAGATTTGGTTAGTAACTAAATAATATATCACCTTCGATCTATAAATTACCCACAAAAAAGATTATAATCAGTACTGTTTTGTTAGTAATTATAATTAAAGGGGTTATTGTGCCTACCGCTATTTGGCAAGATTGTCTTTCACAATTACAAGAAGAACTTCCGACAACTGAATTTAATTTATGGATTCGGCCATTGCAAGCGGAAATGGTTGATAATAAACTTTACATCTATGCCCCAAATAGATTTGTGCTCGATTGGGTTCGAAATAAATATCTCACAACCATATCACAACTATTAAATAAACATTTTAATAATGATTCTTTGAAGTTATATCTTGAAGTTGGCTCTACTTTATCAATTGATAAAAAAGTCAAAAAGGAACAACCGAAAGCTGATCTGGCTCCGGCATGGAAAACAACTAAAGAAAATAATAGTAACTATAATTATCATTCAGGAATCAATCAAAAACATACCTTTGATAGTTTTGTAGAAGGTAAATCTAACCAACTTGCTGTCGCGGCGGCAAAACAAGTGGCAGAAAACCCAGGTAAAGCCTATAACCCATTATTTTTATATGGATCAACGGGTTTAGGCAAAACACATTTATTGCATGCAGTTGGTAACCAAATAATTGAAGAACAAAATAATGCAAAAGTTGTTTATATGCATTCGGAACGATTTGTGCAAGATATGGTCAAAGCATTACAAAATAATGCTATTGAAGAATTTAAAAATTACTATCGATCAGTTGATGCGTTATTAATTGATGATATCCAATTTTTTGCCAATAAAGAGCGTTCACAAGAAGAATTTTTTCATACTTTTAACTCATTATTAGAAGGTAATCAACAAATTATCTTGACATCTGATCGCTATCCGAAAGAAATAAATGGTGTTGAAGATCGTTTAAAATCACGTTTTGGTTGGGGGCTAACAATAGCAATAGAACCACCAGAGCTTGAAACTCGCGTTGCGATACTAATGAAAAAAGCAGAAGAAAATCATATAAAGTTACTTGAAGAAGTAGCATTTTTTATTGCTAAACGCTTACGTTCTAATGTACGAGAACTAGAAGGTGCATTAAACCGAGTCATTGCCAATGCTAATTTTACAGGTAAAGCGATAACGATTGATTTTGTTAAAGATGCGTTAAAAGATTTACTCGCATTGCAAGAAAAACTTGTGACTATTGAAAATATTCAAAAAACTGTGGCGGAATATTATAAAATTAAAGTATCAGACCTATTATCTAAACGCCGCTCTCGCTCTGTAGCAAGACCTCGTCAAGTTGCGATGGCATTAGCTAAAGAATTAACCAATAAAAGTTTACCTGAAATTGGTGATGGATTTGGTGGCAGAGATCACACTACCGTTTTACATGCATGTCGAAAAATTGCAGAATTAAAAGAAGAAAACAATGATATTAAAGAGGATTATTCCAATTTAATTCGAACATTATCAACTTAAAAAAGAATCAACATTATGAAATTTATTATTGATCGCGAAAAACTTATCAAACCACTGCAACTTGTCAGCGCACCTTTAAGTAGCCGTCCAACGTTACCCATTTTAGGTAATTTATTATTACAAGTGAACGATAATACTTTATCAATGACAGGCACCGATCTTGAAATCGAAATGATTGCGCATTTACCTTTAACTGAAGCAAATGAACCGGGTGCAACAACAGTTCCAGCAAGAAAATTCCTCGATATCTGTCGAAATTTACCCAATAATGCGCAAATTTCGATAACCGTTGACGATAATCGATTAATAATTCAATCGGGTCGAAGTAAATTTTCCTTAGCGACCTTACCTGCTAGTGATTTTCCTAATTTAGAAAATTGGCAAAGCGATGTTGATCTTGCAGTTCCGCAAAAAACAATAAAACGACTTATTGATGCTGTTCAATTTTCAATGGCTAATCAAGATGTAAGATATTACTTAAATGGTATGTTATTTGAAATTGAAGACGGTCTATTAAAGACAGTTGCAACTGATGGGCATCGTTTAGCCGTTTGTGCTCAACCAATTGGTCAAAATATTGCTAGCCCTTGCTCAGTCATTATGCCAAGAAAAGGGGTGATAGAACTTGCAAAATTAGTTGCCGATAATGAAGAACTGATTAATATGCAAATTGGTAATAATAATTTACGCGTTAATCTTGGCGATTTTACCTTCACTTCAAAACTCATCGATGGTAGATTTCCCGACTATAAACGCGTATTACCTAGAAACCCAGATAAACCACTTGAAGTATCCTGTGATGAATTAAGAAATGCATTATCTCGTGTGGCAATTTTATCCAACGAAAAATTTCGTGGAATAAGATTATACGTACATAATGATCAGATAAAAATTACGGCCAATAACCCAGAACAAGAAGAAGCAGAAGAATTAATTGATGTTAAATATCAATCATCAGAGCTCGAAATCGGCTTCAATGTCACCTATTTATTAGATATATTAAATACTCTAAGATGTGATAGCGTACAACTTTTATTAACTGATGCAACATCCAGTGTTCAAATTGAAGATATCAATGATCAATCTGCCACATATGTTGTCATGCCAATGCGCTTATAATCATAACTTCTCTTAGCTTCTGATCCCAGTCGGAAGCCTTATTTTATACTATATGACAATTTCACAAATCAAAATTCATCATTTTCGTAATATTGATCATGCCGAGTTATCGTTATCTCGGCATTTTAACTACATCATTGGTGATAATGGTAGTGGAAAAACTAGCCTACTTGAAGCAATATACATGCTTGGGCATGGCCGGGCATTTAGACATATTCAATCCAATCGAATTATACAACATGAACAACCTGAATTAATTTTATTTAGCCAAATTGAATCTGCCAATCAACAAACACGCACAATTGGCTTATCAAAAACACGCAATAATGAAAACAAAATAAAAATTGATGGTGATGAAGGTTTTCGGCTCACTGATTTAGCAAAACTATTGCCTATTGAACTCATTACGCCAGAGGGTTTTGATTTACTCACTGGTGGTCCTAAATATCGACGAGCTTTTATCGATTGGGGCTGCTTTCACCATTACCCTGAATTTGTCTATCTTTGGAACAATTTAAAACGATTATATAAACAGCGTAATGCGTTATTAAAACAATCTTATAACTATAACCAACTATTACCTTGGGATAAACAGCTAGTCCCGGTTGCTGAAAAAATAAGCCAGATTAGAGCGGATTATACTCAACATATTTTTCCAAAAATTATAAAAACCTGTGTAGATTTTCTACCTGAATATCAATTAAATTGCCTGTACTATCAAGGTTGGGAACACAGCAGTGATTATGCAGAAATACTTTACAAGCAATTTGAACGAGATAAATTACTTAATTATACCTCGCTAGGTCCACATAAAGCAGATATCAAATTTCGAGTTGACAACATTCCCGTTGAAGATCTTTTATCACGTGGTCAGTTAAAACTACTCATGTGTGCTTTACGTTTATCACAAGGTGAGTATTATTCAAAACAAACAGGGCAATCATGTATTTATTTAATTGATGATTTTGCTTCTGAACTTGATAACAATAAACGAAATCTATTAGCAAAACGTTTAAAACTTGCAAATTCACAAGTGTTTATTACAGCCGTTAACCAAGACCAAATAACCCAGATGATCGATGAAAATGATAAGATTTTTAACATAAAATCTGGTATAATTTCATAATTGTACGAAACGATAAAAGAAATTAAATAGGTCAAAAAATCCATGTCTAACTCTTATGATTCATCTAGTATTAAAGTGCTTAAAGGGCTTGATGCAGTCCGCAAACGTCCTGGTATGTATATTGGAGATACCGATGATGGAACAGGCCTTCATCATATGGTTTTTGAAGTCGTTGATAATGCCATTGACGAAGCATTAGCAGGTTACTGTAACCATATCGAAGTAATCATTCATCCTGATAACTCTGTATCCGTTCGTGATGATGGACGCGGTATTCCAACGGGTATACATAAAGAAGAAGGTATCTCAGCAGCTGAAGTCATCATGACTGTTTTGCATGCTGGTGGTAAATTCGATGATAATTCCTATAAAGTATCGGGTGGTTTACACGGTGTTGGTGTTTCGGTAGTTAATGCTTTATCTGATAAATTAGAACTTGTCATTTATCGTGAAGGAAAAATACACAAGCAAACCTATCATTTAGGTGTGCCAGAAGAACCGCTTAAAGTTATTGGTGAAACCACTGAATCAGGGACTTATGTTCGTTTTTGGCCAAGTCCAAAAACGTTCACCAATATTGAATTTGTCTATGAACATTTAGCAAAAAGGCTACGCGAATTATCATTTTTAAACTCTGGTGTTTCTATTAAACTCATTGATGAACGTACAGGTAAAAGTGAGCACTACCATTATGAAGGTGGTATTAAAGCATTTGTAGAATATTTGAATAAGAATAAGAATCCAATTCATCCTAAAATATTCTACTTCAGTACCGAAAAAGATAATATTGGTGTTGAAGTTGCATTGCAATGGAACGATGGTTACCAAGAAAATATCTACTGTTTTACTAATAATATTCCTCAACGTGATGGTGGTACCCATTTAGCCGGTTTTCGTGGTGCTATGACTCGTACACTAAACAATTACATGGAAAGCGAAGGATACAGTAAAAAAGCAAAAATTAGTGCCACCGGTGACGATGCACGTGAAGGGCTTATTGCTGTCGTATCTGTCAAGGTTCCCGACCCTAAATTCTCATCACAAACTAAGGACAAATTGGTTTCATCAGAAGTTAAATCAGCAGTGGAATCGGTTATGGGTGAAAAGTTAACCGAATACCTACTTGAAAATCCTTCTGATGCGAAAATTGTTGTCGGTAAAATTATCGATGCAGCCAGAGCGCGTGAAGCAGCACGTAAAGCACGTGAAATGACTCGACGCAAAGGCGCATTGGATTTAGGCGGTTTACCTGGCAAACTTGCTGACTGCCAAGAAAAAGATCCTGCTTTATCTGAACTTTATTTAGTGGAAGGGGACTCTGCGGGCGGTTCAGCCAAACAAGGACGAAACCGTAAAAACCAAGCAATTTTACCATTAAAAGGTAAAATTCTAAATGTTGAAAAAGCTCGCTTTGATAAAATGCTCTCTTCTCAAGAAGTCGCAACATTAATTACAGCATTAGGTTGTGGGATTGGTCGTGATGAGTATAATCCAGATAAAATGCGATATCATAGCATTATCATCATGACCGATGCCGATGTCGATGGTTCACATATTCGCACATTATTACTCACGTTTTTCTATCGTCAAATGCCAGAAATTATTGAACGTGGTTATGTTTATATCGCACAACCTCCACTCTATAAAGTTAAAAAAGGCAAACAGGAACAATACATTAAAGATGATGATGCAATGACACAATTTCAAATTGCATTAGCATTAGAAGATGCCTCATTACATGTTAATGATCATGCACCAGCACTTGCTGGCGAAGCGCTTGAAAAACTGATTGCTGAATATCAAAAAGTTGAAAAACTCATTACCAAAATGGAACGTCGTTACCCTAAAGCGTTACTTTCTGAATTGGTTTATCATGATGTTTTAGATGAAAGTATTTTACAGAATCAACAATCAGCACAACATTGGGCTAAAACCATTATTGATAATTTAGCCAGCAAAGAACAACACGGTAGCAGTTATCGCTATTCAGCAGACTACAACGATAAAACACAATTATATGTGCCAATAATTAAAGTAAGAACACATGGTGTTGATAATAACTATGCATTAGATCAAGTGTTTATTCATAGTAATGAATACCGTAATATTTGTCATTTAGGTGCGCAATTAAAAGGTTTACTGGAAGATGGTGCTTTCATTCAACGAGGTGATCGCAAACAGCCAGTTAACTCATTTGAAGAGGCAGTAGATTGGTTAATTCGTGAATCTCGTCGTGGTTTAACCATTCAACGCTATAAAGGGCTTGGTGAAATGAACCCAGAACAGTTATGGGAAACAACAATGGATCCAACCAGCCGTCGCATGTTACAAGTGACCATAAAAGATGCAATCGAAGCTGATCAGCTGTTTACTACCTTAATGGGAGATGAAGTTGAACCACGTCGCTTATTTATTGAAGAAAATGCGCTAAAAGCGGCTAATCTTGATTTTTAACAGCCTATCAGCCCTATTACAGATAACAAAAAACCAGATAAACATCTGGTTTTTTTATAGTGATTGATAGTGATGGCTAAAGCAAATTAGCCTTATTTTGTAAGATAAGTTAATGCCTTAATACTTTATTATTGTCTTTATTGGCAAACAGGTCTATTTATTTTCAAATCAGACACCGCATTGTTCATCTGTTTAATCATATCTTTTGGACTCTGAGCGATATAGACCTTCCCTCCTGTCATATCCGCAACACAATCAATTTTATGTTCACCTGCTATATCGACAATATTAATTTTTAATTTTGGTTTCTGCGTCGAAATATAATTCGCTAAAGTACAAATATTATTCCTTGAACAGCTATCTTCACCATCACTGATGATCAAGATATAATCATTACGATTCACACCATCTAACATACTACTCGCTTTTTCAAGTCCACTATAAAGTGGTGTTCCACCCCCACCTGCACCTGATGGATTAAGTCTGGTGATATTATTTTTTAAAATACTACGACCAGCATAATCATAAAATTGCGTAAAATTTGCCGCCGGACAGCGATTTAACGTGACAAGCGATATACCAATATTGGGTTGTATTTTATCGATACTCGATAACGCTACGCCTTTACTTGTCGATAAACGACTGGGTAAACGCGTCATTTTTTTCTGATAATCAGCTTTTTCCTGTTCGGACATATTACGAGGATAACCATAAGACAGGTATTGAAAAAATTGCTCAACTTCTGCTGGCGATTCAGCTAAAGTTGCAGTCATCGATAGGGAATTATCAAACACAATAACCATTTTCGATGGATTTGGATTGTTCTTTATCTCATCTTGAGTGATACAATTAGGCGGATTTTTAACCTTAGGTTTTGGTTTAACTTTGGGTACTTCTTGAGTATTAATGACAGGCTCTGGCTCTATAGCAGGTACGGGATCATGTTCTGGCGTAGCGACAACTTGCGGCGCTTTCGGAGGTTCCACTACCGGTGCCGGCTTAGATACAGGTTCAGGTTTATTGACTAATACTGGCGGAATAATAATTAACTCAGGAACAGATTGCGCCTTGTTTTCTGGTGAAGATGGATAAAAAAAGTACCACAATAGGCTCAATAATCCTAGTAATAGCAATGCCAAAATTAACCAGTACCACCAACGCCAAAATGATTTTGAAACCGTAACAGGGGGAATAACCGGTTGCGATAAAACGGGTTTTGCTAGATCGAAAATAATAACGGGTTCATCATTAATAACAAAAATTTGATTGGCTAAATTTTTTATTCTAGGCAACCATAAAGCTACCAATTTTTGTTGTTCATCATTTAAAGGAATTGATTTAATCGCCGTTTCAATATCATTAATTCGCGTGGTTAATGTATCTTTTATTTTTTGCTTATGCGATTCATCTGCAACATGATCAATTAATATCGGTTGCCCTTCAAGATGAGTATACCAACCTAAATAGTCATTGTTACTCATAAGTTTAGGTATAGCAAAAATGGAAAAAGTGCGTTCTGTCAAATGCGGTTTTAACAACGATAACATTAAGGAGTATTGCTCCAATAAAGCCAACTTAGTTGAATCATTATGATCAATTGAAATCCGGGTTATTCGTTGCATTATTCACGCATTTCCTTCTATTTTGAACGTATAATAAACAAGCTTATTAACTCAAGGCTGTTTTTATCAACAACATCAAAAATTTATTATCGCTTTACACTACTCACAAATCGGTTTACTAATATTCATATCAGACACAGCATGATTCATTTGATTGACAATTTCTGTTGGATTTTGTGCAATGTAAACTTTACCACCAGTACTTTGAGCAACACAGTCAATTTTATGTTGCCCTGCAATGTCGACAATATTAATTTTCAAACGTGGTTGCTTAGCCGCTATATTACTCGCTAACGTACAAATATTACTTTTAGTACAATTATCATCACCATCACTAATAATTAAAATATAGTCATCACGATTTACGCCATTAAGTAATTTACTGGCTTGTTGTATACCACTATAAAGTGGCGTTGCGCTGTTATATTCTAACGGATTTAATTTATTGATTTTATTTTTTAACTTTGATCGATTAGTATAATTATAAAATGATGTGGTTTGAGCGACTGGGCAACTTGTAAGTGTCACTAATGCGATATCAATATTTTGCTGTATTTTATCAATTGTGGATAGTGCCACTTTTTTACTACTTGATAAACGATTAGGTAACCTAGTCATCTTTGCTTCATAAGCGTTGGCTTGACTTTCTGACATGGAATTCAAATTAGTTTTTAAATATTGATCTATTGCGGATTTTGACTCCATTAATGTCAATGTCATTGATGCTGAATTATCAAATATTATTACCATTTTAGAGGCGTCATTATTATGGGCGACGTCTTCTTTTCGAATACAATTTTTAGCTACTGGCTCAGGCACAGGTTGCTGAACAACAGGTTCAGGCTCTTTCGTCGGCGGTTCAACAACAGGAGCTGGTGGCTTGTTAACTAACACAGGCGGAATAATTATTAACGCCGGAATAACATCAGGCTTTTTATCTTTATTAAATGGGCAAAAAAAGTACCCTAACACACCTAAAAGTCCTAATAGCAATAATGCCAACAATAACAAATACCACCATCGCCAAAATGATTTTGGGGCAACCACAGGAGGAACCGGCGTAGGTTTGGGTAAAATTGGTTCTTCAAAAGAATTAACAATGACAGGTTCACCATTAACAACATAAATTTGATTACCTAAACTTTTAATTCTTGGTAACCAAGACAAAACTAATGTTTGTTGCTCACTATCTAAACGCATTGACTTAACGGATAATTCAATATCGTTGATGCGTGTTTGTAACGTTTCAGTAACTTGTTTCTTCACGAGCTCATCATTAACATCACTCAGTGAAGTAGGCTGTCCTTGAAGTTCGGTGTACCAACATAAATATTGATTATCATCAATTAATCGAGGTATCGCGAGAATTGAAAATGATCGCTGAGTTAAATTGGGCTTTAACAACGATAACAAAGAATTATATTGATCCAATAAAGCCATTTTTTGTGAGTCATTATGGTCAACTATAACCCTTGCTATTCGTTGCATGCGCAATATATTCCTTAATTTTAACTTTTCAAATAAATAATACTGTTCAAGTTTTCAGATAGCTAAATATTTAATGCTTTCTGTAATTGTTGAAGTTTTTTATTTAATTTATCCAGTTCGACCTGTTTTTCTACTTCTGATTTGTTTGATTTATTTACTTGATTATACTGTTGCTCAATGTCATTAACTTGTTTTAATAAATCGTCACGACCTTTCGCTTTTGCTTTTATTTCGCTCGTTAATTTAGACAGATCTTGCTTTAACTTCTGCTGCTGAGCTTGTTTCTGTTTTACACTCAACGTAGTATCGTTTTTCTGTTTTTCGATATTTGCATAAATCTCTTTAAATTGTTGATTAGCCCTTTGTTCGTTCTCAAGAATTTGTTTTTTCTGATCAATTCTAGCCTGATAATTACCGGAATAATTGCAACTTATTTTATCCATAATACCGATATTAGTATTTTTAGGATCACATTGTTCTGGAGTTGTAGAACAGCCGGCGAGTAAAGCAAGCGATAAAATAGAGATAAAAGATATTTTTTTCATAATTAACCAACCTTAACAGCTGAGCGTTGTTGAGTAACTAAATTCACTTGTTTTTCAAGTGCTGCTATTTGTTTATGTAATTGACCGATTTCTTGATCCAATCTAGTGACGTTCACACCGGATCGTTGTTCCTGAACAGACAGGTTAACCCAATCATTTTCAACTTTCTTAATTCGTTTTAATTTATCATTTAAATAAGCAATATTCGCGTCGATTTGAGTTAACTCTTTCTGAGCCTGCTTTTTATTGACACTTTCGCTTTTTATTTGTTGATTTAAAGCGTTAAGCGTAGCTAAATTTCTATCCACAACATCTTTAGCACTTCGTGTAATTGATTGCACTTCTGCGGTGTTTTGTTGAACATCTTGAATATAGGCATCAATGCGCGCCTCAGCATTAGCATATTCTGCTCGTTTTTTATCCAGATAATAATTTCCGCCCATCATTACTCCACAACCAACAGCGGCAGAAGCAAGGCATGCAGCAGGTTTTCCACCTAATAACACACAGCCAAGCCCACTAATACCTGCACCTATGGCACAAGATTGCCATGCAGATTTACTAAAAAATTCAGCAGTTGAACCTTTAGTTAATTCAGGATCGACATTTTTTGTACTCGCTCCGCCAGATGTAGATTGACAACCTGCCAAAACTAGAGAAATGCATAAAGCAAGTGTACCTATCATTTTGTTCATTATTTCTTTCCTTTTATCTCATTACAAGATTGCAGCCAAGTTGTTCTTTCAATCTTACCAGACTCAATATATTGATTAATATGTTGTAAATAAAGTTTTAAGTAATCACTCATATTCGCTTTACCACTGTTTTCTAAAATAAATTGCGTGGGCTTTGCTTGCTCATCAAGAGTATTTTTTTCATAGTTTGATGCGGTATTAACAATGGTGTCAGCATAATATTTTAAAATAAAGTCTCTGGCATTTTTCGACTCATCAAGAACGTGTTTTAAATTATTGAGTTTTTCGGGTGAACACACACCGTCATTATTAACATTTTCTGAATCTTTTGTTTCACAAACTTCATTATTTATGGTGTTATATAAATTATTATTATATTCAAATTTACTATTTAAGTCAGAGACATTTGCACACAAAAAAGCGCCTAACTGTAGCGCGGATTGAATTGAGCGGTTTCGCTGTTCGTCGCGAGCTTGATTGGCACTACGTAAAAGGGTATTTAGTTGATTGAGTTCTTTTTTAGTCTTTTCATCTTCGACTTGTTTAGTGATTTTTTCAAGCTCACTCACCACATTTTGTTTTTGATTTTCTTCGGCTTCTGAGCCTAATTCATTCCATTCTTTGTCTAATTCTTTGATAATATCGCTACTAGACATCACTTCAGTTGTATAGACCACTCGAAAACCGACATCCATACTTTTATAAGCACCTTTATCATCGTAATACGGTTTTTCAATACGAAAAGCAGTGGTGATTGACGATTCAGGTGTCAAATAACTGCCACCTCTAACCGTCATACCACCAGGTTGACCATGATAACGATCAAGTTTATTCATACGAAAAGAATCAAACATCATTTCGCTAGCATTGCCTAACATATCATAAAGATCAACAGGATTAGGCTGTAAGCGTCCAATAAGCTGTAATTTACCATTGGCTGATTTTGCACCAGAAAACCATGCATAATTTTCTAAATTTGCCGTCATTGGGAAACGCATTTCACGGAACTCAGAATCTGTCACTTTTGACCCTCCACGAGCTGCATATTCCCATTCGGTATTATTAGGTAGACGGATATAACCTTTCGGTAAGGTATTAGCGTTAATCTTCGACTGATTTTCAATCAACCAACGATTATATTTATCAGTAAAAGCAACAGCATCAAACCAACTAATGTTGGTAATAGGAAAGGTAAGTGCTAGTTTTGCTGTGGGGCAAGTATCACTCATGACAGCTTGATATTGCAAAGCGGTTATTTCATATTTGCCAATCAAATAATAACGCTCTTTTCCCTTTTCAGAAAAACTACCAGAAATATAATTGGGGGTTGCATATTCGGCAAAACCGAGCTCTTTTTGATTACTGCCTAAAATAACTTTAATATCATCTAAAGGCTTATTCGTTGGTGTATAGATTTTTTTCATTACCAAACTACCATCACATGGCATAGGCAAAATAACATCATCTTTTGCTGGTTTTGGATTGAAAAAATTACTATTCCAAGGTTCAGCATAGCAACTTAACGGAAATAAACTGATAGTTAATCCCCAAAAAGCAATTTGTTTTAAGTTACGCTTCGCGTAAACTTTCTGCTGGTTGGATCTTAATAGCACGTCGACCTCCTATGGCTACAACGACACCTGAAATAACTATACACAACAAAAATGCAATGATAAGGTGGTAAAATTGTAAGCGACTTACAATTGGTTGTGAAATCAAATTTTTACCTAACACAGCATTAAAGGCATAATTGCCTAATAAAAATAACACAAAGGAAACGAAAAACGCCAAACAACTCAAAATAACGGCTTGATTGATTAAATACCCCATTATCGCTTTGGATTGGAAACCAAGTAATCGCATAAAAGCAATATCTTTGCGCTTACGTTCAATATTTGATAGAAACGAACCCGCAAACGATAAAATACAACCTAGTCCTGCGGTTATTGCAATCACGCTAAAAATAAAATTGAGTACCCGATCAATCGCTTTAACATTTTCAATGACATTAGACTGCGTGCGTGTTTCGATGTTCTTTTCTCTTAATTTAAACGATAATGGTGCTACGTTATCTAACGAATTGGCATAAATGCGAGCCCTTGCAAATAATGAATGGGGTGGCGGATTATTTTTACCGGTATTAGTTGCAAATAATTCACTTTGATAGCCATCATAAAAATTTTCCATTGCAATGAGTAAATCTAAACTGACAAACGCGGCAGCACGACTATAGCGATTGTCAGGAATAATACCTTTGACCTCTAATTCAATTGATCCTTTCTCGAACTTGCCATCTAATTGACGGGTAATAAATAATTTTATATGACTACCCACAGTTACTTGCAATTTTTCCGCTGATAATGCACTTAATAAAATTTGAGTTTTATCATTAATAGAAGGCAAATCCTGTGTAAGCGGATCGCCACTCGCTGTAGGAATAATTTCAGCACTGCTCACAAAGTGGCTTGAATCTTTGACTAGATCGGCTTGAGTATTAAGCGAACGCGTTAAAGGAATCACAAAGCCAGTTTCAGGTTGTTTTTTTATCCAGTCAAACATGGCATCATCCAGATTTAAATTACCCACAATCTTTATCTCTAAATTTTGTGGATCATTAAGTAGTTGCTGCCGTAGCTGCGAAACTACGCCATATTTTAAGCTGAATAATAACAATAATGGTGTAATGACCGATATGACCGATGCGATAATACAAAATGAAACTTTTTTGTCGTACCATAAATCAGACAATGATAACCGTATGATTAGCAACCATTTTAATATCATTTTACTCATCGACGCATACCTTGCTTTGTAATGGTAAAAAAACTGATGATTGTGGAGAGTTTAATTTGGCCGATAAAGTAAATAAGCCTTTACTTGCAATACGTTGCCAATCATGCGTAACAATCATCGCGGCAATATTATCTTGTTTTGCCTGTTCAATAATCAAATCAAACAGTAAATTGGCGTTATATGGATCTAACGCTGAAGTCGGTTCATCAGCGAGTAATAGTGCTGGTTTATGAATAATCGAACGAATAAACGATGCTCGTTGCCTTTCACCAATTGATAACTGCTTAGGATATTTACTAAGTAAATGTGCAATGTTAAGCTTGTCGACTAAATAATCGAATCTTGACATATCAACGGGTAGCTGAAGTAATTTAAGCGGTAATACAATATTTTCCCGAATAGTCAAAAACGGCAGTAAACCACCAGTTTGTAACATAAATCCTAAATAACGAGCACGAATAATCGCTAACTCATCGATATCATTACGGTGAATTAATTTAGCTATATCAATATCGCTATTATCTAAAACTAATTTATAACAATCCAGCTCATCAGGTTTTAGAATCATGCCAATCATTTCAAGCAACGTACTTTTACCCGATCCGCTATCGCCTTGTATCACGACAACTTGCCCTGCGTTTAATGATAGCTCTGGCAGGCAAACGTTGAAAAAAGATTTGCCTGTAGAGCGAGAGATGGCTAATTGCTTTATTGTTAACATGAGCTTTACGGTAACATTTCTAATGGGATAGGATAAACATTATCACGAGGATCACTACCTTCAGCTAATGAAATCCAACGATCAACATCGGCATTACATTTCTGATAATAACGAATTTTGCTATTAAGATTACGAATAAATTTTTCTTGTTCAAGTCCACTCATGCTTTTCCAAGTATCTTGATCCAGTCCAGTAACATCACTTTTATAAGGAATATTATCCAAATATTCGCCAAGCAAACCTAAATCAGCAATTTTGGTAACTGAATCTGATTTTAGTTTACTTGGATCTTGCCCCATAGCTGCGGCAACAGAACGTAATTGTGAAAACATATCATCAGAAGAAATCAATCCATCATTAGCTGCATTAGCAATTTTACTAACCACATCACTTAAGTCACTCAATTGCGACTTAGTTAATAAAATCCGAGGCTCTGCTGTTGGTATTGTTGGTTTAACAAAATCTTTATCCGCAATCCACGCTTTAAAAACTGAAGGGGCTTTCGTTCCATTGGTATCACCTAAATAAGCAAGCTGCATTGCTTTACTCAATAATAATGCATCTTTTAGCATATCCGAATCATCATCTTTAGCATTAAGTGCATTACCTACAGATGCTTCACCTTTATATGCTAATTTCACTTGTTCAGACAACGCATCAGCTAATAAATCAACCTTCTTACCAAATTCTTGAACATCACCAGCATTAACAGGGTAATAAAGTGATTTATGAATAAAATCATTGTAGGTTAAATCAGAATATTGCGCGGCAGCGACTTGATGATCTTTTTCACCACTTGGTGTTTTTAAATGCAGTGCATAAATAGCAACACCTTTATGCTGAGCTTCAAGCCTTAATTGTGCAGCATCCATACCGGTGCTAGACAGTTTATCGTCACCAGGAATGGCACTAGCATCAGTAATTAAAATCATATATCGCGCGCCAAAACTATTCCAATTGATATCATTTAGCGCTTGTGCAACACCTGCATAAGAATCTTCTGCAAAATAAGAAGTTGAAACAGTCGCTTGCTTGAGTGAAGCACTTAATTTCATGAACTCTTCTTTATTTTGAACTTTATTAGGATCAACAAAAATTTTAGAAACAAACTCCAATTTATCAGACGCTTTTAAACTAGAGCGGAACGATACTAAACCAAATTTAACCTGATTTTGTAAGTGTTCCTTTTCAATATGTTGATAAACACGTTCAACTGCCTCTTTGGTTCTTGAAATATAAGGATCCATTGATATGGTTGAATCAATGACAAAAACAATTGCAGCTTTAAATGGTACAACTTGATTGGCCGTATTATCATCCGAGCTTTGGTTATTAGTGGAGTTAGAATTAGTGTTATTTTTAACCAATTTATCTTGTTTACTCACTGAAGCGACTTCTAAAACTCGCTCATAAAAACCTTTACCATTCATCACCTCTTCACCTTGTAAAATAGGTAATAAATAAAAGTTTGTTTTAAAATCAATATACGCTTTCGGCTCTTGCGCCACAATTTCAGGCGTTGCTTTATCAGCGTTTAGTGAGTCTCGAATGGGTTTTAACAAAGTTTCGGGCTGATCTGAATCTACAATTTTGGTTAAAGCCGCTTTATCTTTAAAAAATAATAGAGGATCACGATCAACTGGGTTGGTAAAAACCAATGTCATTTGCATATTCCATGCTATTGCACAGGAATTATTTATCCAACCTACAGTATTACCATATGAATCAGGTCCAATACTAAGCCACTCTTGATTATTATCTGTTTTTCGTTCATACACATAATACCGAGAAAAAGCAGGTAATGTAGCGCCTGTTGGATCCGTAATATTTTTTTTCAATTCACAAGTTGGTGTACTTAGCACTCGTTGATAAAGTGTTGTTTTACCCTCTTGTTTTAGTGGTTCAGCAGCTGAACTTATCAACGGCATACAGGCAAGCGTTAGACTGATAACTAATTTTGAAACGGCTATTTTTTTCATACCTGTGTTCCCCATTATTTTTGTAACTCGTCTAATCGTTCTTTAGCTAATGTATTATTCGGATCACGGTCTAATGCAGTTTCATACCAATAACTTGCTGTACCTTTATCTGCTTTAAAACAATTATTTGCTTGATAAAATTTTTCGTCATACTCTTTAGCATAAAGGAAAGCAATCTGACCATTTTGCTGGGCTTGATTTGCATATAGACGCTGAGCAATATTACATTTATCCGCCTTTTTTGCATCATTAATTAACTGGATAATTGCCTGAATATCAGGCTTGGTTTGTAAACACTGTTGAATAAAAGCCAGATCGTCAGTTGTGGTATTATTTAAACTGCATTGCGCATTAACTTGAGCTGTAGGTTCGACAGGTTGTGTTTTTTGAAACACTAAAAAATACCATGCAGCTAGGCCAAGACCAGCTAAAATCAATAGAACAATGATAATGGTGATAACCAAGCCTAATTTACTCTTCGATTTTTTTAACTGAGGAGTCTGAGCAATCTCTGGTTCAATTACTGTTTCGACGTCAAGTTTAACCGGCTCAATAAGGTCATCATTTTGCGTCTCAATGTTGGGGATTTGTTCAGGCTCTTCAGGTAGTTCAACAGGTTCGGTAAGTGATTTGGTTTCAACCGATGGATTATCTAATGGCGGTTGAACAACATTTAATGCTGTTGAAGCAAGTACATCTTCGGCAATACTAACAACACCACCATCAATATAACGTTGGTTTTGTTTGTCGCGTAACTGTATTAGAAATCGTTTGGTATTGTCCTGAGATAATAACGAATCAACTAACCATTCACTCACATAACCACTAATTTGTTGATTATCTACTGACAAATCGGCTATTGAATGCCAACACTTTTCGGGTCCCCATTGTTGCAAACCAGATAAATAATAACCATCTTGATTACGCTGTATAAGCATATCGATATCGGCACTACCATTCCACTTTTTTGCCGAAAACTTCGCAATTCCAGGTTTATAACCTTCTAATTCAATTCTTAATGCCATAGTACCCTCTATTTCCCCTCCCAATCACCAAGCTATTTTGTCATTCAGTGATCAATAACAAAACTTTCATTTAAAATCAGGAAGATCTAATATTATTTTTAGTTAATTTTTCAATCTTATTGTTATAACATTAATTTATATAAGCTTGCTTAAAACTAGCCAAAATCTCGCCCAGGCGACTATTTTGTTCTTGACTGATTTCACGCCCAGCATGATGTCCAATGTTTTCTTGAGCAAGCATCGCAAATGCAATAAACCAATCGAATATTGCATACTGAGAATAATTTTTAGTTTTCTCATCTAATATAGGCAATGGATGCGATTGCTGATGCGTAAATTCAGCTACCGGTGAAGAAAAAATAGGTTTACCTTGATTCACCCGGCTCATTGGTATATCAACAGCTTGCCCCTGAACAAAACCAAGCCAAGCAATAAAATCTGCTAATAAAGTATGAATGGTGCTCACTTGTCTTGACTCAAGATCATCACGTTTACTACCCGTATTTTCATTATTTAAAATGCGATCAGTTAAATTTGCCTCAAGCTTTAAACGATTTGCAGCTGTGATTAACTCTTCGACAATAAAAGATAACGATTTCTGATGTAAACCAAAGAACTGCAAAACATGTTTATCTAATACCATATTTCTTAAATAATCCAACCAAGCGGTAAAAACTGTTTTGGCTAATTTTGACTCGGTAGGTAACGAAGATGTAAGCGTCACTTCAGACGAAAAGGTTGCATCAGAAAATAACTCAAAATCAGTATTTAAGCCAAAATCAGTTGATAAATCATCACTATTTCCATGCACATTATGAGTATCTTGAGTTGTTTCAGTATCAATATTACTCGTATGATAAAGCGCACGGATAGTTTGATCTGGCAGTTCTAAAGTTTTGAGTAATTCGCCAAGTAATAATGCTTTCCCTTGTAGTTCTTTCACTACATCAGTAATAATCTGTTTTTTCTTACTTAGTTCTTCATCACTATCAGCATGATACCAAGTATCAAAACGCATATTTATAATATAATCAATTTTTTCATTAAGCTGTTCTAAAATACGCTGTTGCTTAACTTCAGTAATGGCAACTTGTTCTAAATATTGGCTAATGCGTTCAATCCCACCATCATTTAGCTGCAACATAGCATCCCACGCATTAGCCGGTTGATTAACATATTGCTCAATATCGGGATTTTCAATAAATGTTTTTCTCAATAGCAACATTTTTTGTTGATAACTTTCGTTATAAGATAATTCACGATTGGAAGTGGCATCAACGTTTAAAAACGGCACATCAAAACCGGGTTTTCGCACTAAAAAAACATTATTGAATTTATAACCATTTGACCAATTTGTTAACCAATCATAATTACCAAAGCGCTCTAAAATAGTTTGTTGTAGTAACCCACCTTTACCCCAGCTATTTTTGAGATTATCTTCTGAAAGTATTAATGAGCTACCAATACGTTTATCAAACATGGTAATCGCCCATAATAATCCTGCTTTTTTTGTTGCTCTTTTTTCAGCTGTCTCACCTTGGGTTTTATCAATCCAACGTTCAAGCACGGGGCCGACATCGTTAACATCAGACTGTTTGTCTGATGGCGTACAGACAACCAGTACGTTCATTTCTTGATTATCAGTATATTTTTCAAAAAGATAAGCCACTTTACCTCGCAATAAAAGCTGAGCAATCGGGTTACCTTCTTTAACATCAGAGACAGAAATCAAATTCAAACGGCCGCGATACCCAGGAAAATCAAGCAAATCAACTTTTTCAAAAGTAGTAACCCGTGTTGGATTGACTAAAGGAAAAATCAGCTCAGCAGTCAAAAATGCTAATTGAGCGATAGATATTGTAGTTGGCTCACCATTTAGTGGCGTAATAGTGACTTGAGTATCGCGATCGGTATTTAATCGTTCAAGAATATCGACATTCATAATGCTATCAATTTGCGATTTAACACCATCATTATCTTTCACTAATACTGATAGTGGAGCATAAACAGTATCAACATGGTTTAAGCTGCTTAACGTTGTGGCGAGTTGGGTATAAGCCACAGTCAATTCGTTTATGCCACCCCATAACACCGAAAAAAGTTCACCTCGATCAAGTATTGAAAGATAGGGGAGTAATTGCATCGCCTTTTCCCAATAGCCGCCTTTCAATCCTTCTAAAGCATTGCCAAAATTTTCGGAAAGATAATCATAAAGATCAACAATATCGTCTTCGGTTATCCCACTAGTGCGCTCAGTTTGCTTCTTGCCTTCAAGCTGTAGAAACAGCTGTTTCAATGAAGAGAATTCGATTTTATTCGTGATTTTTTGTTGATCAAAATCTTTAAAATAAGCATTAATTAAAATTTTTACAATTTCAATCTCTTGAAATAATCTTAATTCTAATGGGTAGTTGGCTATTCCCCCTTTGGCTATACGACTAAAACGGGTAACCAGTCCAGTTGCTTCTTTACCACTTCCAACAGGATTAACATGTTCAATAAAGTCTAACACTTGATTGTCAACAACTGTTTCAAGTTTACCGTTTTCACCGGCAGCTAATGCCGAGATAAGATAAGATTTACCCGCTTGCGATAATCCAAAAAAACCGACCGCCACAGATTTACTTGAGACATCACCCAATCTTTTGGCTGTATTACGTAAACGACGAAGATCAAGAATTAAGTTATCAGCCTCGCTATTCAATCGTTTGGATGAATCACGAGTCTGTTTCACCCATTCAATCGCTTGTGCTGACGCTTGATACACTTGATCCCAAGATTTAGGAAGTTGTTCATTTAAATTATTCATCGTTTTATCATTCCACTATCAAGCCAATATTGTGTACTTATTAATCCAGAATTAACCATTGTATTTAGGTTCAATTTGATATCCTGATTTTTATTACAAGCACGCCCATCAGAGGCTTTAACATCTTTAATATAAAAATTCTCAATGGTTTTTTGTCGACTTTTTATGCCTAATGTCACTTCTAATACCACACCTTCAGTACTCAAGCGTTTAGCCACTTCACTGTTTTCAATAGTTAAAATATAAATTGGTGACGCCGGCCAACGTTCGATTTCTAATTGCTTGAAACCGAGCCGTGTGGTGCCACGGATCTCAAAAGAGGTATCGGGAAAGTCATAATCAGGATCATCTAAATCAATATCTCGGTAATAAACATTTTCCTTTTTTATCATATTAAGATTATCTAAAAGACCAATATATTTAACTGTAGAATATAAATCGATATTTGATGATCTAAAATAAAAATTAGGTAAACGTAAATTTTTACTTAAAAAGCATAACATAGCCCCAACAGCCGCTGTTGTTTTAGGATCGTCAATACGTTCTTGTTTATGGAATGGATACCAACCGCCAGTATAATAACCATGTAATGGTAAGATTCTTCCGGCTGGAATTGACAAGCGCGATCGAAAATAACTTTGTACACCAGGTAAACGTGACGGGCGACCGGTTAACAATAATACATCACATTGATAACAACTAATGATTTCAGACAGCGCGTCAAACGTTTTACAAATATTGTAATAATCACCACGTATAAATAAATAATGAATTCGTTTAAGATTAATCTCAATATTTAAGTCCAATACTGAAAAAGTAGGATTATTCAGTGCTCGCCGAATCGGTTCATTAATAAAATTAAGCACATGATCAGTCATGACATTATGCTGTAATAGCTCCCTAAAAGTAGCATTATACACATGTTGCTCGGCATGCAGCGGATCATAAAGCTCATACCTTTTTAGTACTTGCAAACCTAATGGCGTAAATAACTGTAAAGTTAATTGTTGACGTAATACCGCATCTTGAATAGAAAGCTGCTGAGAACCAATAATTGCTGATAAAATTGGATTAGGATCAGTAAGCCCAGCTTGTTTTAAGCCATTAGTCAAAGCTGTGAGTACAGTGTCTTGAATAATATCAAGTAAAATATCATCGCCCGCCACTTTAAAGCCATCACGAAAACGTTGAATTGGAACAATATAAGCATTACTGCTATTGATTTGCTTGCTGGTACCGTAATCAAGCTCATAATCATTTATGACTAAATCAGTAGTACCACCACCAATATCTACTGTTGCAATTGTGAGCTTTTGTTTATTGGTTTTATCTGGACGTACCATTGATGCAATAAATTCTTCACTGCGTCCATTGTAATTATTTTGTGTTTCGTTAAATAAATATACAACTTGTCCACAAGTTGCTTCATCCCATTGAATATAAACTTCAGGGATGTTTGGCCAAACACTTTTTAATTGTTCTGGATTATTAAAATCAATATTATCATCAGAACTATCCCAACCAAGACTTTTCCATACAAGTCCAATAGCTTGGTATACACAACTTTTAAAAATGGCTTGTTCTGGTTTTGGCATTGCAGGTGGAATAGTCAAAATAATAGAACGTAGGTTACGCGGCGTTTTAGCGTGTTCGAGTTTATTACGTTGCGCAACGCTATTCATCTGCATTAATGCATGCATCAAAACTTCACAGAGCATGAATGTCATTAACGAACTTCGCGAATATTTTGGATGAAAAACCGGCATTTTGCGATCAAACTCTTCCTCAATATCATTGCTTAAAATATGTAGTGCTTCACCATATTCGTTAATTAAACTCGAAAATGGTTCAGCGGTGGCAAAGGGTTCATGATCACTTTTTACATAATGGGAATTAAAACGCCAACCTTGCTCATATTTATCTTGATCCCATAAATAGCGTTTAGGGCTAGAAAGGCCAGTAGCACCTTCATTGCCTTCTCGTTGACTTGCTAAACGGCTTGCCTCAGTCCCAACACGAACAATACTTGGCCAACGGAATGTGTCTCGTCTTCCACTTTGTAACGAAAAATGTTCCTTACCAAAAAAAGTTTGCGCAAATTCAACACGGCTTTCGAAAGGTTCATTATAGATATGCTCAGGCTGACCTAAATCACGAATCTCAAGCTCATAACGACGATTTAAGCTATCTTTATCTTGCACATGATCTTCAATCAATATTCCACAAGTGCGTGAATTACCCACATCAAGAATCATATCAACGGGTATTGATTTAATCACATCATCTTTAGCATTTGATACAATCTTAATAGTTGGTAATTGTAATGAATCAGCAAGTAAATTGATGATATTTAGATAGTGTCCATAATAAGCTTTATTATTAATTTCTGTATTAATATCATCTTTATGTATTTTTAAACGATCAGTTTGAGGCGCTAGCTCTTGAAACAAATCAATTAGCCAGCTTGTTACCCATTTAAGTTCTAAATACCATGAAACGTGATCTGAACGATGTGCCAAACTAAATACTGCTCCAGTTTTAACATCATTTTCGGTAGGCGCTAAATAGATCACATCTTGCATATTGGTGAAAATTTTAGTATCAAATGCAAAGGTGATGCGATGGGTATTACCATCAGGATCTTCACCCTCAGGGATACTGACAATTCGCACGCGGCTCCAATTATGCGGTCCTTTATCAAAACGTTCTGGAGGAATCGATCTTAAGACAGGAATTGGCAACCAAATCCCATCATATAATTTTAGTGATTGCTCAACACTTATTTCTTGTGTTGGTTTAACCGCAAAAGATAAATCATCTGGCGCAAAAAATTTACCACTCTCGGCATTCTCAATCAGTCTTATTAATGCCCCGCTTTCAGATGGGTCAATAAAATAACCATTTAATTTACTGCGCCATTGATTATCTTTCCAATCTATCTTAAGTGCAAAATCAAGAAACTGAATACCACTATTCATAATAAGTGTGACTTCTTGACCATAATTGCGTAATTCTGGAAGCATATACTACCTTATTGTTTTTTCATAGTAATTGGGAATGTTTTCCCGTTATCATAAACCCCTTGGCAATCAGCTTGATTGTTTTTACCAGGCGTACATTGAATTTTTGGTAATTGATATTTACTATTGTCACTACATATTGCTTCAGTATTGCTGGCAATATTTAAATTCGACTTGTTAATACCGCTCTCTACTTTACCTACACACTTAACACCATCACTACGTGTTACGGTAACTTGACCATTACCTTCATTAAAGTCATAACTCAATTGTAATGGTTTGCCTGTAGCTTTATCTTGAATACCGCCTCCAACAGACCATTGACCATCTAAAAATTTAGTTGATCCTTGTTTAAGTTGATCTTGAGATAAAGCTAAATTATTAGTTTGATCTGGGTTAGTTCCTGTGCCTGTTTGCTTACCATCATCTAAATCGGGAGGAATTGATCCTTTGCTATTTTCATCTTTTTTATCAGGTTCATTAGTCGGCGACTTATCATCGTTATTATTTTGATTATCAACTTTATCTTTTTCTGAATGATTAACCTGCTCATCTTTATTTAACGTGTCTGAGTTTTGGTTAAGACTATTATCATCTTTAACATCATTAGGTAATGTAGCGGAATCAACAGGATTAACGGTGTTAGCTACAACATCACCATTCACTCGGGTACCATTGGCATCAATAATATCATGACCGTTGGTTGTTACTCCGTTAACCACTTTAATGTTTCTATCGATTACTTTATCAGTAGGTTCAGGATCTTTTTTATCTTGTTCCAGCTTTTCATCGGTAACAGTAGAAGAAGAAACATGATTATCTCTACCTAAATCAGCATTAATCGATACTACAGGGGATTGCCAACAGCCTCGAAGCCAAAAAATCGCCAATAAAAGTAATAATAGAGGCAGTAATGCAAGTAACCAGAGCCACCAGCGTTTCCACCATGGTTTGTTAATAGTGGCCGGCTCAGTAAATGTATGAGTGGCTGATGGAGTTGGTTGTTTGAATGATTCTAAACAATAAAATGGTGAATTGACTTGCGCAGTTTGCGGATAAACAAATCCCCAAAAAGTAATAACAGGTTTACCGTTAACAATATAGACAAATTGATTACTTGGAAATCGAATTGCCATCAAATTGGGTTCTAGGTCATCACTCTTATTGTTGGGATCATAAATCAAGCGACTAAAAAGCAGTTGATCGCCTTCTAAATTAGGGTTGCTTGCTAACTGTTTACCAAAATTCAATACTTTGTGTTCAAACTCTTTGAGTAAAATCAAAGCTGATTCTTGCTCTGATTCGCTCGCTGATGTCCAAGGTACAATATCATATTGCCCATCAGGTTGATCTGATTCAAAAGGAATGTACCAATCAATAATATTACCTTGATCATTACGTTGTGGTATAGCTAAACAATCGGCATATTGTTTACCTAATTTAATTCTAAACATTTCACGGATTTGCGCCGCAACAAGATAAGCGGCTTTTCCATCATGCCCAAGCATTTTGAAATCTTTAATATCACCACTTCGAAGTAATGTATTTACCATATATTCCTTTTTATCCCATTATTTTAATTATATTTATGTAACTCAATCAATTTCAACAAAAACCTAATTATAAACATAACCACACTACATGATAGTGTAAGTTTTTCATCGAATTTTTTTAGTCGACTAGGGTTAGTCAATAACAATGAGAACTTATTAAAAATAAGTTAATCAAGTGATAGTCATTTACCTATCTAAAATATGTCTATTCTTGTTACATCTGGTATAACTATAACCTGAAAATTCTTTACAAAGAAATTATTTCATAAATTGCTCATCAGTTAATACACGTAGTGGTTGCATATCACTTTCACCTTTTATCACCAAAGTGGGATCTGAACGTAAACACGCGCCACCATAATGACCTCCAACAGTGAAAGTACAAACTTGTAAATATCGATCATCGACCTTAGGTAAACACCAAAGCTCTTGGTAAATATTTTCTTGCTTAGCAAATTGACCAACCGTTTTGCCTAGTGTTTGTTCTTGACTACTGACTAATTCAATATCACTACCGCGTCGACCGGCAATAGGTTTAATGGCATACCCTTTTTTGATAAGATCTGCATTAAGTTCAAACGTTGATTCTAATAAATAACGATGATTAGGAAACAATGACCATAGCACCGGTAAAATCGCTTTATTACTTGGTATTACTGTCCATAAAGGCTCAAAAACCGAGACTTCAGGTCTTAAAAGCACGTCAATTAATCGGACCGCATTTTCAGGATGCCAAGTACGAATCGGTAAGCCAGCAACTTGCGCCTCACTTTCTTGTCGCAGCTGCTCTAATACTGTTTCCCATGCCCATGTTTTCCATACACAAGTGACCTGCCTGTTTTCATCATCAACTAATTGCCCTTGCTTATCCCATTTTAAACCAGTTAAGCCACGTAATATTTTGCTTTTAAAACCAGCTAAAGTCAGAGCTTTTTGCATAAACAAAGCGTGATAATTTTCCTCACTATCATTGTCTTGCATGATGTGTACAAAAGCTTGAGCATCACTATGCTTCCAACAGTTAGCAAGCGAATTGAGTAACCCTGCACTTGGATTAGTACCAATATTGAGTTCAGCTTGTACCGCCCATTTTTCCAAAATTTGCCCTGCTTCTGTATGACAAGATGCAGAATCTGCATTGTATTCATAGACTTTTAAACCGCGCTCATCCATACAAAAATCTAAACGACCTGTTATCATTTGATAGCGGCGTTGTTGCCATGAAAGCCTTAATCTTGGCCAAAGTATTTCTGGAATATTAAAATTATTTAATAAATGATCGTCTTTTAGCACTTTATCCGTTGCATGCAAATACATCAAATGTAATTCATTCGTCGCACGGATTAATTCTTGTTCAGCACTTTCTGAAATAGTGAAGTAACGATAATGATCATCATGACTAATTGCATGACCTGCGGCTAACACATAGGTGCTTTCTAAAGGATCTGACTCATCAAGCCATTTTTTTTCAAATTGTTCTTTATTCGTTATATGAGCACTATGAATTTGTAGTAAGGGTTTTGCTACTTCAGGTTGCGATAAACTATGTTCAGTTTTATCTGTTTGAATCATCCAACCTAAAATTTTCGTATCATCAAAGGTATCGTGTAATAAATAACCTTCATTTGTTACTGTCATCTTAAGTTCACGCGTCCATTGTTGACCAATAGGTAAACGCGTATGTATCACATTTTGTTCAGCTATTCTAATTTTGTCATCAAATACTTCAGTAATAACTGCAACATGCCCCGTTCTATCAAATACGCCACCATCATCCCAGATTAATAATGAGCCTGCTTCGGGTATTTTTTTACTACCATTAGCAAAAGCTTGTAAAGGTAAAATAGCTTCATTAACTACTTGCCTTAAAAAGCGTAGTGAAAATATTTCGTGAGCCATACCAACATCAGTGAAAACAATCCCATAATTCAAAAACAAAAAGCGCCTTGCAAATTCGACACATTGCCACTTATAGCCCATATATTCGTATCCTGAATAACTACGAAAGGATGCATCATCAGGGTATTGTTCGGAATCTAATGTTTCATAATCTGAAGAATAAATGGCAACGCCGCCCGGTGCATAACCTAATAATGTGCCAAAGGGTTCTTTATTGTTGGACTGAGATAACATGCTGTATGGCCTTATGATTGATAGTTAAGATATGTTTTATAAGTCATAATAGAATTTTATTATCATAGATCAAATTAGAGCCTTTAAAAAGCGATGTTTATTTTTTGTTACTTGAAGAATCATAAAATGCCTATATATAGGAAAAAGTAGATTACACTAGTAATTAAAAATACCGATTAACTGAGAAATCAAATTATGCAACAGAAAACAAAATTAAATGAATTATTAGAATTTCCATGCTCTTTCACGTATAAAGTAATGGGAGAAGCAAAACCTGAATTAGTTGACAAAGTGGTGACAGTCATTCAAAAACATGCACCGGGTGATTATACACCTTCAGTTAAACCAAGTAGCAAAGGTAATTATCATTCGGTTTCAATTACAATTAATGCAACGCACATTGATCAAATTGAGAATCTATATAAAGAGTTAGGTGATATTGATATCGTAAGAATGGTATTATAACACTTTACCTTTTCAGGATTTTTTGCGCAAAATAGAGCCTTGTTGTTATATTATTATAATTATGAGGCTCTAACATGAAACCAGAAACAATTGCTCTACACACAGGCTATAGTCCAGAACCAACCACCCATGCTGTTGCTGTCCCCATTTATCAAACAACATCATATGCTTTTGATGATACTCAACATGGCGCTGATCTTTTTGATTTAAAAGTCGCTGGCAATATTTACACACGTATTACTAACCCAACCAATGCTGTACTGGAAGCGCGCATAGCTGCTCTCGAAGGAGGAATAGGTGCATTGGCTGTCGCCTCAGGTATGGCCGCAATTACTTATGCAATTCAAGCTATTACATTTGCCGGTGAAAATATTGTTTCGGTTTCCAAATTATATGGCGGAACGTATAATTTATTTGCTCACACACTACCTAACTTCGGCATTACAACCAAGTTTGCACCGCATGATAACCTTCAAGCTATCGAACAACAAATTGATGATAAAACCAAAGCGTTATATTGTGAAAGTATTGGTAATCCAGCCGGAAATATTGTTGATTTATCGGCACTTGCAGAGATCGCTCATCGGCATGGCATTCCTTTAATTGTCGATAACACTGTAGCAAGTCCAGCACTTTGTCGTCCTTTTGAGTTTGGTGCCGACATTGTAGTGCATTCATTAACTAAATATATTGGCGGTCACGGCAATAGTTTAGGTGGCATGATTGTCGATTCCGGTAAATTTCCATGGAAAAAATATCCGGAAAAATATCCAATGTTAAATCAACCCGATCCCTCTTATCATGGTGTTTCATATACTGAAACTTTTGGCGATGCTGCTTATATTGCGCGCTGTCGAGTTATTCCATTGCGTAATATGGGAGCGGCACTTTCACCATTTAATACTTTTTTATTACTGCAAGGGCTTGAAACATTATCTTTACGTATTGAACGTCACTGTCAAAACACCTTAAAAGTCGCTAGATATTTAGCATCTCATCCACAAGTAAGTTGGGTTAACTATGCCGGTCTTGATACTCACCCTGAGCATTACTTAGCGGTTAAACAGATGGATAAGGGGTTGCCGGCTGGAATTTTATCTTTTGGTATAAAAGGCGGCATACAAGCTGGGGCTAAGTTTATTGATGCTTTAAAGCTAATTCTGCGTTTAGTTAATATTGGTGATACACGTTCACTTGCTTGTCATCCAGCGTCAACAACTCATCGTCAACTTAATGATGAAGAATTACAAAAAGCCGGAGTAAGTCAAGAAATGGTGAGATTATCTATCGGAATAGAACATATCGATGATATTATTGCCGATTTAGAACAAGCGCTTAACGCTGCAAAATAATGTCAAAAAGAGCAAGATAAAATTAACTTCTTGCTCTTTTAGTTAACTCGTAATTATCCTAAAATTTTAGCTAACTCTTTAGTGACCTCTGCCACAGGTTGCGTTCCATCAATACGGAAATATTGCGTATGACCTTGTTTAGCTTCATGCTGATAATAACTCACTAAAGGTTTAGTTAATTGATGATATTCAACAAGACGTTTACGCACGATATCTTCGTGATCATCTTTACGAATAGTTAATGGTTCACCAGTAACATCGTCAATATTCTCAACTTTTGGTGGATTATGGCGAACATGATAAACCCGTCCTGACGGTGCATGAATTCGTCTGCCACTCATACGGTCAATGATTACTGAATCAGGAACATCGAACTCAAGCACATAATCTATGTCAATATCTGCCGCTTTCATTGCATCAGCTTGCGGTACTGTGCGAGGGAAACCATCTAGTAAAAAACCATTAGCACAATCACTTTGCGCAATACGCTCTTTAACTAACGCAATCACCAGCTCATCAGTAACAAGCTTACCGGCATCCATTAGTTCTTTAGCCTGCAAACCAAGTGGACTACCCGATTTAACTGCTGCACGTAACATATCCCCTGTTGAAATTTGGGGAATACCATATTTTTGCATAATAAATTGTGCTTGAGTGCCTTTTCCAGCGCCTGGCGCACCTAATAAAATAATTCGCATAAAATAACCTCTTATGACTCTAATATAGATAAAGTCTTTTTACTCTGGTAAATAGTGAAATATCACCTTACTGCTAGCAATTAAACCATCAGTATGACAAATATAATTAATTGCACCACAACCTTTAATCATTTGAGCATTTTGCTGACAAATGGGACAAATGTATTGTTCAAGGTAGTGCTGCTTACAATGAGAACAGACATAGTGTTGAGGTGAAACAACTTGCATTTTACAATGGCATTTAGGACAAAAACCCTCTTTACCATCTATACTAACTTGCTCTGACATAAACTACTTTCGCCCCCTAACATGTTTCATCAATCGACGGCGTTTACGTTGTTGAGATGCGGTTAAACTATTTTTTCTGCCTTCAAATGGATTAGCACCTTCTTTAAACTGAATACGAATAGGTGATCCCATAATTTTCAATGAGCGTCTAAAATAATTCATCAAGTAGCGCTTATATGAATCAGGTAACTCTTCAACTTGATTACCATGAATCACAACGATCGGTGGATTATATCCTCCCGCATGAGCATATTTTAATTTAACTCTGCGCCCTTTAACTAAAGGTGGTTGATGATCATCTTGAGCCATCTGCATAATTTTAGTTAATAATGCAGTGTTAACTCGTCGTGTTGCACAATCATAGGCTTCTTGAATTGAATCAAACAAGTTGCCAACACCACTGCCATGGAGAGCAGAAATAAAATGAACACGTGCAAAATCGATAAAATCCAGTCTATCATCTAGCGTAGTTTTCACTTGTTCTTTAATATCTTGCGATAAGCCATCCCATTTATTCACCGCAATAACAAGTGAGCGCCCACTATTAATAATAAAGCCAAGGAGTGATAAATCCTGATCAGATATACCCTCTCTAGCATCAATGACTAAAATCACAACATTGGCATCTTCAATAGCTTGTAGTGTTTTAATAACAGAAAATTTTTCAACGGTTTCTGTCACCTTGCCACGCTTACGAACACCAGCAGTATCTATCACAACATATTCGCGCTCATCACGGGTCATAGGGATATAAATACTATCACGAGTGGTGCCGGGCATGTCATACACGACAACGCGCTCTTCACCTAGAATACGATTTGTTAGTGTTGACTTACCAACATTTGGACGACCAACAATAGCTACTTTAATTGGCTGATTAATCAATGATTCGGTTTCATCACCTAAATCATCGTATGATTCAGGTAAATCATCTAGTTCATTGTGAACACTAACTTCAGTTGCTTCTTCTGATTCAAATTGAAAAATTGGATCTAAGACAGTTTCGATTAATGAGGTTACGCCACGACCATGACTAGCCGCGACGGGGTGAATTTCACCTAATCCTAAGCCATAAAAGTCAGAAACAGCAGTATCGACATCAATACCATCAATTTTGTTAGCAACTAAAAAAGTCGCTTTTTGACGTGAGCGTAAATGCTTGGCAATAGCATGATCAGCAGGCATAACACCCGATCTAGCATCGACCAGAAAAAGCACAATATCGGCTTCTTCAATTGCTTGTAGGGATTGTTCAGCCATAAAGCTTTCAACCCCTTCTTCTGTGCCATCGATACCGCCGGTATCAATCACGATATATTCATGACCTTTGATCTCAGCTCGGCCATATTTACGATCACGAGTTAATCCTGGAAAATCAGCGACTAAGGCGTCTCGAGTCCGAGTTAAGCGATTAAATAAAGTCGACTTTCCAACATTCGGACGACCAACTAGTGCTACTACAGGTATCATGTTTATCTAATTACCTTAATTTTTTGTAAATGCGTAAATATCACCATTTTTTGCTTGGACAATTAATTTATTGTCCACAACTAATGGTCGGGAGATTAATCCACTACTACTTACTTGTGTTTTAGCAACAATTTCACCATTGTCTTTATTTAGCCAATACAAATAACCCTCAAAATCACCCACAACAATATAATTTTGATACACAACAGGATCGGTTAATTGACGATGTAAAAGACTGGATTGAGTCCAATCGACAGCCCCACCATTTTTAGTGATAGCTTGGATATTGTCATCTTGATCAACAACAAATAGTTGATGAGAATCAACTGCAAAACTGTGCGTTGAGCCAATTTGTTTTTTCCATACAACTTGACCATTACTTAAATCTAATGCAGCAACATTACCATTATACCCTACAGCATAAACAAGATTGCCTTCAACAACTGGTGTGGAATCAACATCGTTCAATTTTGCAATTTCAGTTGAACCTGTTGGCTGCGAAATACGCTGCTGCCAAATAAGTTGTCCATCTTTAATAAAGTAAGCATCAACACGTCCATTATCATCACCGACAATTGCAGCACCATGAGCTATAGTTGGTGTTGAATTCCCCCTTAAAGATAAAGCAGGAACATCAAAAGACACATCCCATAATTCATCGCCAGTGTTACGATTAAGTCCTTGTAGTACACCGTTAGCAGTATGTATGATTAATTTATCTTCTGAAGATACAGGGCGCGCTAAGACTTCACCTTTCACAGGTTTTTCCCAGACCACTTTACCACTATTGCGTTCTAAAGCATAAACAACTGCTCGTTCACTGCCTACATATACATAATTATCATCTGCACTTACGCCACCAGAAAATAAAGCTGTTTTACTGCTAAATAAGGTACTTTGTGATAAATTGATATCCCAAATCGTATTACCGCTTGATAAATCAAGGGCTTTTACCTGACCACTACGACTCGCTACATAAATAGCATTATCATAATTGATCGGCCCTAATAAAGAGTAAATTTGCGTATTACCTGATGTACTATTTCGCCAAATTTGTTGAATAGGAAATTGATTGTTGACTGTCGGTGATGGTGAAATTTGAACCACATCTTCTTCACCACCAAATAACGAGCATCCAGCAAGTGAGAACATTAAAACACCGGTAAAAAAACATTTTGATAACTTCATTTTAAAGACCCTTATAGCAGGATAAATTAATTTTTATTTTGTTCTGTTGTTGCTTGTTGTGTCTGAGCTTTCTGCTCAGTTTTAGCTTGTTCTTCTTGTTCAACTTGTTGTTTAGCTTTTAAATATTCAGCTTGATTTAACTTCATTTTGATATTTGTTTCTAACTCTTTAGTTGGTCCCGAAGTTAAAGCGAGATTATATGCATCAACTGCATCACTGTAACGCTCTAATTTGACTAATATATCACCACGCAGATCGTTAACAATTGGCGCCCAACTTTTTTCAGTGATATTCGTTAACGAATTTAAGCTATCTTGATATTGACCTTGCTGATTTTGTAAGCGAGCAATACGAACATAAATGAGCGATTTTATCGGTTCTGCATCAGTCTTTTTCAGCGAATCAGTTAGCAATGTTTGCGCGCCAGCATAATCTTTTAATACATCAACATAAAACTTAGCTGCACGTAAATTAGCAAACACACTATAAACAGTATCATTATCTTTAGCAAAGGCAACTAATTCATTGACAGAATCGGATTTTGTCTCATCTAACTTTTTAATTAATTGCTCATATCGATCTGATGATTCTATCGATTGATTCACTTTATAAGATTGCCAGTAACGCCATCCATAAAAGCCTAATAATCCAATTACGATAACTGCTACAATAATTTTCCATGTCTTAGCAAGAAATTCTTTTATCATCGAAAATTGTTCTTCACTCGTTAATTGATGACTCACTTTTTTCTCCTATTTTCCTTATTCTATTGCTAAACAAGTTTGAACAATGTTGGCCTTTGCAACTTCAATTTGTTCACCTGTTTTCAAATTTTTAATCGTAACTGTTTGGTTTGCAATTTCATTTTCGCCAATAATGACGGCTATTTTAGCACCTAATTTATCTGCTTTCGCAAATTGTTTCTTAAAATTACTTGATCCATAATTAGTCACAATTCGTTTGTTAGGTAATCCATCGCGTAATTGTTCTGCAATACATTGTGCCGCTGAAATCGTTTTTTCATCGCCTGATGAAATCATATAGATATCAATCGCGTTTTCTTGCGTAAATGATGGATTTACCGCCTGAACTAATAATACTAAACGTTCAAGCCCCATCGCAAATCCTACTGCTGGCGTAGGTTGCCCACCGAGTTGGCTAACCAGTCCATCATAACGACCGCCACCACAAACAGTCCCTTGCGCACCTAAACTACTTGTTACCCATTCAAAAACAGTACGATTATAGTAATCTAAGCCGCGAACTAATCTTTGATTAATATTGTATTTTATTCCTGCATTATCTAACAATCGACATAAGCCTTCAAAATGCTGCTTAGAATCGTCATCTAAATAATCAAATAATTTTGGCGCTTGGTTAAGCAACTCTTGTACTACTGGATTTTTTGAATCAAGGACTCTTAGTGGATTAGTATACATTCTACGTAAACAGTCTTCATCCAATTTATCTTTATGTTGCTCAAGAAAGTCAACTAAAGCTTTTCGATAATTCGCTCTTGCCTCAAGTGAACCGATTGAATTTAATTCTAAAGAAGTATGTTTTTCAATACCTAAGGCTTTCCAAAAGCGTGCAGTTAACAATATCAGTTCAGCGTCAATATTGGGACCTTCAAGTCCAAATACTTCAACACCAAATTGATGAAATTGACGATATCGTCCTTTTTGCGGTTTTTCATAGCGAAAAGCAGGACCTAAATACCAAAGGCGCTGTTCTTGGTTATAAAACAGCCCATGCTCAATACCTGCACGTACACAACCAGCCGTTATTTCTGGACGTAAGGTAATACTTTCATCATTACGATCGTTGAAAGTATACATCTCTTTTTCAACAATATCAGTTACTTCACCTACGGCTCTTTTGAAGAGTGCTGTATCTTCAACAATGGGGGTTCTTATTTCATTATAGCCATAGCTATTTAAAACACCTTTGACAATTTTTTCTATCTGTTGCCAACTTGCACTATCTGCTGGGAGTAAATCATTCATTCCCCGTATTGATTGGATTTTTTTCTCTGCCATTCGTTTATTCGCTATTAAATAAAATTATAATTCAGTTGCTACAATTCGGTTTTTCAAAATCGAGGCTTTGGCTCGAATTTTGGATTCTAATTCATCAATCATTTTTTCGTTATCAATTCGACCTATACGCACACCATCTTCATAAAAGCCACTTTTATTATGTCCACCAGCAACGCCCATTGTCGACGCAAGTGCCTCACCAGGGCCATTGACAACACATCCAATAATAGAGACATCCATTGGAGTAATAATATCTTCTAATCGTTGCTCTAATATATTTACAGTGTTAATTACATCAAACTCTTGTCTTGAACAGGTAGGGCATGCAATAAAATTGATGCCTCTTGCGCGTATACGTAACGATTTTAAAATATCAAATCCGACTTTAACTTCTTCAGTCGGGTCTGCCGCTAACGATACACGAAGCGTATCACCAATACCTTCAGACAGAAGTAAACCTAACCCTATTGCCGATTTTACCGCACCACTACGCACGCCCCCCGCTTCAGTTATACCTAAATGTAAGGGTTGCTTAATTTGCTTCGCTAATAATCGATAAGCATCTACCGCAGTAAAAACGTCCGATGCTTTAACGCTTACTTTAAATTGTTCAAAACCAAGCCGGTCGAGTATATCCACATGCCGCATCGCCGATTCAACAATTGCTTGAGGTGTCGGTTCGCCATATTTTTCTTGAATATCTTTTTCTAAAGAACCCGAGTTAACACCAATTCTTATCGGAATGTTTTTATCTTTTGCACAATCAACAACCGAGCGAATTCGGGTTTCATTACCAATATTACCGGGATTAATTCTTAAACAATCCACACCATATTCAGCAACTTTTAAAGCAATACGATAGTCAAAATGAATATCAGCTATGAGTGGAACTTTAGCCTGTTGTTTAATATATTTAAACGCTTCAGCTGCATCCATAGTTGGAACTGATACTCGCACAATATCAACACCTACGCGTTCAAGTGCTTGTATTTGAGCAACTGTTTTGGCAACATCAGTTGTACGAGTATTGGTCATCGATTGAACTGCTATAGGCGCACCACCACCTATAGGTACGTTGCCAACATAAATCCTTGTAGATTCTCGTCTAATAATCGGTGAATCTTGATGACTCATAACCTGCCTAATTATATTACAAAATAACTAGCCAGTAATCTTAACAAGATTTAAAGCAAAAGTCTGTATGAGAATAACAAAATTTGCTAACTATTAACATGGTTAGACGTCGAGGGAGAAATATAATGGCTAACTTCAACAAAATTACTTTTATTTGCTTTATTAACACAATATAGAGTGATACCTAATGCACATAAAATGACAAAAATAATCATAAACCAGATTCCTTTTCCGCGTTTACGCTTATAATTACATTGATAATTACTCTTTTGTTGGGAAGGATATTGCTCAGATAGCTGATCAATATAAGGTTGATACTCTTGAGCGGATAAACCAACAAGCTCAGCATAAGAACGAATATACCCTTTAACAAATACGAGGGGGGTTGTAATTATTTGTCCGGTTTCAATATCTTCAATAATCGTTTTGCGGACATGGATTTTATTGGCGATATCATCTTGAGTTAACCCCATTTTTTCCCTTAAATCTGAAAGTTTTTCTCCTAATGATATAGTATCCATTATCCCCTCATTTATTTTGTTAAACGCAATTTAGTTTTATTTTTACATATTTTAATAATTAATCAATTTTTTTTGCACGAAACCAATGAGTTGGTTTTTCAATTTCATTTTGTGCTGCAACTAATTGTAATTCATATTCGTGTTGTTTTAAAGTTTCAAGCATCACTGCATATACCGCAGCAGTGGTATGTTCTAATGCCTCAACAAGCGATTTTCCAAGTAATATATTCGCCAAAAATAATCCACTTGTCATATCACCAACACCAACCGGTTGTTTAACACCAAAATCAACTAATGGACGGCTTATGTGCCAAGCTTCATGTTGTGTAACTAGTAACATTTCAAAATTATCTTTGTTATAGCCTGCTCGACTTAAATGTTTGACTAAAATAACTTTAGGACCTTTATTACAAATTTTTCGGCAAGCAATAACTGCTTCATCAACATTACTAATGTGTTGTTTATCATTTAGCTCTTCTAATTCGAGAATGTTAGGCGCCATCATGTCAGCAACAGATAAAGCGGTATTACATAAAAACTCAGCAACACCGGGCGCAACAACACAACCTTTTTCAGGATGTCCCATCACAGGATCGCAAAAATAAATCGCATTTGGGTTGACCGTTTTGACCTTTTTAACAACCTCAATAATTGCATTGCCTTGTTCTGGCGAACCCATATATCCACTTAAAACTGCATCACACCGCTTTAATTCATGAATTTGATTAATTCCATCAACAATCTCAGTTAAGTGCGATGCTGGCATTACCGTTCCAGTCCATTGTTGATATTGTGTATGATTAGAAAATTGTACGGTATTTAAAGGCCATACATTTACACCAATACGACGCATAGGAAATACAGCCGCACTATTACCAGCATGACCAAATACCACATGTGACTGGATCGATAAAATATTTTTCACTCGATTATCCCCAAATTAACAAACAGTAATATTTTTTACCACGACGCAGTAAAGTATAACGATTAAACAGTTTATCGCTATCAGTAAAACGGTAATCAATTGTTGAGTTACGTTCTCCATTTACCGAAATGGCATTTGATTCTATCATGGTTCTGGCCTGACCTCGAGAAGGTGCAAACTGTGCATTAACGATTGCTTGTTGTAAATCAGCATCACTTTCAATTGATAGTGTTGGCATACCATCTTGCGCTAACTGTTCAAAATCAGCTTGCGATAAATCACTTAATTTTCCTGAAAAAAGACTTTCGGTAATACGTTTCGCGGCAATTAGCCCCTCTTCACCATGCACTAATCGAGTCACTTCTTCTGCCAATACATATTGAGCCCTTGGTGCAACGCCACTATTTTTATCTTCTTCTTCCAGTGCATCAATTTCACTTAATGGCATGAAAGTGAAGAATTTTAAGAAGCGATATACATCAGCATCAGCCGTATTAATCCAAAATTGATAGAATTTATATGGACTAGTCTTTTTCGGATCAAGCCAAACAGCACCACTTTCTGTTTTACCAAATTTAGTTCCGTCAGATTTTGTGATTAATGGCACAGTTAAGCCATATACCTGTTTTTGATGTAAACGGCGGGTTAAATCAATACCTGCGGTAATATTTCCCCATTGATCTGAACCACCAATTTGTAATACGACACTGTGAGATTTATTTAAGCACGCAAAATCATAAGATTGTAATAGACTATAAGAAAACTCAGTAAATGAAATTCCTTGCTCATCGCGGTCAATACGTTGCTTCACTGATTCTTTATTAATCATAGCATTGACTGAAAAATACTTACCAACATCACGTAAAAAAGTGAGCACATTCATACCACTAAACCAATCATAGTTGTTGGCAACAATGGCGGCATTTTCACCACAATTAAAATCTAAAAATGGTGACACTTGTTGTTTAATTTTTTGACTCCATTCAACAACTGTTTCTTCTGTATTGAGTTTACGTTCAACGGCTTTAAAACTCGGGTCACCAATTAAACCCGTTGCGCCACCGACCAAAGCTATCGGTTTATGGCCAGCTAATTGAAAGCGTTTTAAACAAAGTAAAGGAACTAAATGACCAAGATGCAAACTATCGGCAGTAGGATCAAAACCACAATAAAGCGCAATGGGATGTTGTTCTATGAGTTCTACCAGTGCTTTTTCATCAGTAAGCTGAGCAATCAGTCCACGCTCTTGCAGTTGTTTGATCACATTTTTTGTCATGATATTTACCTATTATATTTTGTTACGTTTAGAGTTTACTTTAAATAAAAATTTTATTCTGCTTTATTATGAAAACGTTTATACGCCTGTTTAAAATGGTCTGCCACAACTTCGTTAGGTCTGTTATCGCATAAACTAACAATCACAATGGCAATAGATGCAAATAAAAATCCAGGAATAAGTGAGTAAAGGTTAAACCAATTAAAATTGATCCAAAGCAACACGGTTATTGCACCAATCACCATTCCCGCTAATGCACCATTACGTGTCATTCTTGACCAAAATACAGAAAAAACAATAATTGGTCCAAAAGCTGCGCCAAATCCTGCCCAAGCATGACTAACTAAATCAAGTACACTGTTATTAGGGTTTATTGCTAATAAAATAGCGATAACCGAAACCAATAGCACCATAATACGCCCCACCCAAACAAGTTCGCGCTGTTTAGCGTTTGGTCTTAAAAAGGCACGGTAAAAATCTTCGGTTAAAGCACTTGAGCAAACAAGTAGCTGACAACTTAACGTGCTCATTACTGCAGCTAAGATTGCAGCAAGTAAAATACCAGCAATCCAAGGATTAAACAGTAATTTTGATAGCTCAATAAAAATACGTTCATGCTTACCATTATTAATTAAGTAAGCTAAACCTGGATTATTAGCAAAATAGGCGATTCCAAAAAAACCAACCGTAATGGCACCGACTAAACATAAAATCATCCATGTCATACTAATTCGACGAGCATTTTTCATTACCTCATGTGAATCAGCAGCCATAAACCTTGCTAAAATATGCGGTTGACCAAAATAACCTAATCCCCATCCTAATAAAGAGATAATAGAGATAAAGTCCATATGGGCAAAGATATTTATATAATCGGGATTAAGTGATTCAATATGAACAATAGCATCATTAAAACCACCTGCATTAGCTATAACCATAATTGGGGTTAAAATCAGGGCAAACATCATTAAACTAGCTTGAATCGTATCGGTCCAGCTCACCGCTAAAAAACCCCCAATAAAAGTATAGGCAATAGTCGCACCAGCGCCAGCTAACATTGCCCAACCATAGCTCATACCAAATGTACTTTCGAATAATTTTGCGCCAGCAACGACACCAGAAGCACAATAAATGGTAAAAAAGATCAGAATAATTACTGCCGAAATAATACGAAGTAAAGAGCTCTTATCATCAAATCGTCGAGCAAAATAGTCTGGTAATGTTAAAGAATTATGGTTAATTTCGGTAAAAACACGTAACCTGCCAGCAATGAGTAACCAATTTAGATAAGCACCGATTATCAAACCAATAGCAATCCAACTCTGAGATATACCGAATAAAAAAACGGCACCGGGAAGCCCCATTAACAACCAGCCACTCATATCAGAAGCACCGGCTGAAAGTGCTGTCACAACACTACCGATACGACGCCCACCGAGAATATAATCACCAAAGTTTTGCGTTGCACGAAACGCAAAAAAACCGATCGCAATCATCCCTAAAATGTACACACTAAAGGTGACAATCATTGGTAACGACATTTTTATAAAAAACCTTGTATTATGAAATTGAAATAGTGGGGTAGCTTATCATAAAAAGACGATGCTAAAAAGCAGGCTATTTAGGTATTTGAATCAATAAAAAATCAATAGCAAACCGTTATAAACATTATACTATTGGCTAATAGTCATATAGTATTGCTTATATTTATTTTAAATAACGCAATTTAACTTACCGATAAAGTCCAAATAAAGTATATAATATTAACCCAACATTCCACTATTTTTGATTATAATTAGTTTGTGAAACAATCAACTCGAATTCAGATTCTAGAAAGACTGAAAGAACATATTAAAGATCCTACAACAGAACTAGTATATCAAACACCCTTTGAATTACTTATTGCTGTTGTATTATCTGCTCAAGCAACTGACGTTAGTGTTAATAAAGCAACCAAACCGCTATTTGCTGTTGCTAACACGGCTGAGCAAATATTAGCACTGGGTGTTGATAAGTTGAAAAGTTATATCCGCACCATCGGTTTATATAATAGTAAAGCCGAAAATATCATTAAAACTTGCCAGATATTAGTCAATAAATATCAAGGTCAAGTGCCAGAAAATTTTGATTCATTAATTGAACTGCCAGGAGTTGGCAGGAAAACCGCTAATGTAGTACTTAACACAGCTTTTGGTTGGCCTACAATTGCTGTTGATACCCATATTTTTCGTGTATGTAACCGGACTGGTTTTGCACCCGGTAAAAACGTAGAGCAAGTCGAAGAAAAACTGTTAAAAGTTGTACCTAAAGCGTACAAACTAAACTGCCATCACTGGCTGATTTTACATGGTCGATATACTTGTATTGCTAGAAAACCAAGATGTGGCTCTTGTGTTATTGAAGATTTATGTGAATTTAAAGAAAAAATCTACCCTGAGTGATAATCAATGACAAATAAATATACATTGGATGACGAAGATATAAACTTATTTAAAAGTAGTATTGGTCATACTAAACAATTAAAACAAGATACTGTCATTCATCAACCGCAAAAACGGTCACAAAAAATAATGGAAACACAAAAACTTCAACATGAAAAAGGTCATGCTGAGTTCTATTTTTCTGACACCTATCAACCACTATTACAAGATGACCCAATTCGTTATATACGAGAAAATGCCGATCCATTTGAACTTAAGAAATTACGACGAGGTTTTTACGATCCCGAATTTTTTTTAGATTTGCATGGTTTAACCCAACAAGAGGCAAAAAAGGAAATAGCAGCCCTTATCGCAGCCTGCTTAAAAGAAGGGGCACACTGCGCTTGTATTATGTATGGTCATGGTAAGAATATTTTAAAAAAACAAACACCAATGTGGTTAGCCCAGCATCCGCATATAATCTGTTTTCATCAAGCCCCCAAAGAATTTGGCGGCAGTGCAGCATTATTGATTTTATTTGATATAATTAATCAATAGATATTGCTAATTCTATCCCAACAATTATTTGAATTGAGCATAATGATTGTATATCGTTGATTCAACGCTATTTTTATAAAACTAATAAAACTCATATCCTAAAAAGTCTATAGCCTTGGGTCTAATTAAAAATAGCATTATTCATTATTATATAGAATTTTTTGATCTCTATTTAACGATGTCACAACATTTATAGATGATATTTTTAAATAGTGTATTAGAATTTAATACATTATTGTAAAATTTGGCTTTGTTGGTTAATGGAGTAAATGCAATAGCGCACAATAATAAGTGGCTTATTAGTTATACAAAAAACGGATTTAGCTTAGTGATAAATGAAAAAAGCCAGCTTAGTTAGTGCTAGGCTGGCAAACATTGGAAGCAATGTGAGCAATGTCATACTTTTTCAGAAGTCTTGCGACGCTCTAACAAAGTACAGATTAATGATAATAATTCTCATTACTAAAATCAAGCATTATTTTTGACTTTTTTCAAAAAAAGGGTAAAAAAACTTTCAAACTCAATGGTTTTTAATTTTGACAATAAAGAATATTTAGAAAAAACAGTTAAAAAAGCAGAACATAACCCTGCTTTTTTGTAAGAGATTAAATTTTGTAAAGAATAAAAAATGCATATGAACATCTATTTTTGGTAAATAAATTCGACGCCTTCCTCATCACTTTCATCCCAGTCGTCAAAATCATCATCGTCATCAAAAGCATCGTCCATAGCTTGTTGATGATAATCATCCCACATAAATTCAACTTTTTCTGGTGAGTTTTCTTCTTGTTCAATTTCTCGTGGGTGAGCATTCATATATTCCATCAGATCCCAACACAAAGATTTTACACCTTCATGATTGACCGCAGAAATCAAATAATATTTATCATCCCAATTAAGTGCTTTCGCGATTTCGGCTGCTCGTTTAGCGCTTTCTTCTTCACCTAATACGTCCATTTTATTAAACACTAACCAGCGTGGTTTACTGGCGAGTTTTTCACTATATTGATGGAGTTCTTGAATGATCACTTTTGCATTTTCAACAGGATCAGTACCATCAATCGGTGCAATATCAACTAAATGGACTAATACCCGGCATCGTTCAAGATGTTTTAAAAAGCGAATTCCAAGCCCTGCCCCTTCAGCAGCACCTTCAATCAACCCAGGTATATCAGCAACCACAAAGCTTTGTTCGTTATCCATTCTAACCACACCTAAACTCGGTACTAATGTTGTAAAAGGATAATCTGCAACTTTAGGCTTAGCTGCCGATACTGAACGAATAAACGTTGATTTACCCGCATTAGGTAAACCAAGCATTCCCACATCAGCAAGTAATAATAACTCTAATAAAACATCTCGCTTTTCACCCGGCGTACCATCGGTTTTCTGCCTTGGCGCGCGGTTAACTGACGATTTGAAACGAGCATTTCCCAAGCCATGAAAGCCACCTTTGGCAACTAAGACTTTTTGTTGATGATGAGTTAAATCACCAATTATTTCACCAGTATATTTATCGGTAATTCGTGTTCCAACAGGCACTTTAACGGTAATATCTTTACCACGTTTACCCGTACAATCAGAACCTTGCCCATTTTGTCCGCGCTCTGCGCGATAATTTTTTTCAAACTGAAAATCAACCAAGGTGTTCAAGTTTTCATCGGCAACAAAAAACACATCACCACCATCACCACCATCACCACCATCTGGACCACCTTTAGGTATATACTTTTCCCGACGAAAACCTACACAACCATTGCCACCATCTCCGGCTTCAACTCGAATTGTAGCTTCATCAACAAATTTCATAAATTTTCCTCTTTTTTTCGGTTAATCAGCAAACCTTTTCTTGGTTGCCAAATATGGTGTCCAATTGTTGCAAACATCGCCCCGGCAACAACCGATATTGCGCCAATATAACCTAAAATATTTAAATATTGCATGGCAAACTTTTCTGGCCAAATTAATGCAAATAAATCAGAGAAGATCAATGAAAACAACGGTGTGAGTGTTGTTATAGCACTAACTTGAGCAGCCTGCCAACGCTCCATAGCCATCACTAATGCGCCATAAGCGATAATAGTATTTAAACCACAAAAAATAATGGCAAATAATTGTGTTGCATCAGCATGAGCAATTTTACTTGGCGAAGCAAGTGGCCATAAAAATACAGTACAAATTAGATAAATTAACCAAAGTAATTGTTCTGCGCGCAATTTACGTAATAATACCTTTTGCGCAAGAGCATAACTGGCCCACGAAACAGATGCAAGCAAGCCCAGCCAAACACCAATACCATAAGTAGACATATTAGAAAAAAGGTCAGCAATATTTTTATTAAAAAATAGTACTAAACCAGTTAACAATACCAAAATACCAATAATTTGGGTTGGTCTTAATCTTTCTTTAAAGATAAAAGCACTTGCTATCATAAATATCACAATACCGGTTTGGCCAACAACTTGCGCAGTTGTCGCCGACAGATATTGAACAGCGCTAGCAAATAACGCAAAATTACCGAGCAAACCAAACCCAGCAATCATTAATAAGATAAAACGGCGACGTTTTTTAAACATAATTAAATTAGGAAATTGCTTTTTATAAGCAAGCCATATCGTAATTCCAATCGCAGACATCCCTAGCCGAGACCACGCTAAAGTCAATGGATCAACAACGGCTAATGCATATTTCATTGCAATTGGCACTATGCCCCACATAACTGCCGTTAACATGGCTAATGCAAAACCTAATTTTACATTTTGCTGTTTTATCATAATAGATAATATTATATAAAATTTAAGAAATGAAAAAAGCCCCACAATAACTGTGAGGCTTCTATAATTTTTTTAAACCGTTTCTAATTAGCTGTTAGCAACGACACTAACATACCGACGGTTTTTAGGACCTTTAACTTCGAACTTTACTTGTCCGTCAATTAAAGCAAATAAGGTATGGTCACGACCACAACCTACATTAGTACCTGGGTGAAATTGCGTTCCACGCTGACGAACTAAAATATTACCAGCAAGAACTTCTTGACTACCATAACGTTTAACACCTAAACGTTTACTTTGGGAATCACGACCGTTACGTGATGAACCACCAGCCTTCTTATGTGCCATTGTTCGATACTCCTATTAAGCGATTGCAGTGATCTTCACATCAGTGAACCACTGACGGTGACCTTGTTGTTTACGATAGTGTTTACGACGACGGAATTTAACAATTTTTACCTTGTCACCACGACCGTGTTCAACAATTTCTGCTTTAATTGTTGCACCTTCAACAAACGGAGCACCAACTTTGATGTCTTCACCATTTGCTACCATTAAAACTTTATCGAAAACAACTTCTGCGCCGGTTTCGACTTCAATTTTTTCCAAGCGAACGACTTGTCCTTCGCTAACTCGGTGTTGCTTACCACCACTTTGGAAAACTGCGTACATACTTAACTCCGCAATAAAAAGCAGACGATTACTTGATTTAAAATATATGTCTGCATTGATTAATCTTATAGGGCGTGAATTTTACGCAAAATTTATCCTTGTTGCAAGCTCTGATTTCTAAAAGATCGCAAAAAGTTACAAAAAAGATCAGAGGCATACACTTTTCAACTTAGAATAACGATAAATGATTATTTCTTTTACGATATTTATTATCAAATACTATTGAGTCTTAACGCGGTAAAAATAAAGCTACGCTGTCATGTATCAATTATAACCGCTCTTGGTTTTCAAGTGAAATAGCTTAGTTTCACTTTTTTACTTACTCTAATCAGATAACAAGAATATGCAGTATATTTACCGATAAGCTTAATCCGTGATTAATTAAGCTGAAAACTATCAAATTTTAACCACAATGACATTAAATAAAATACCGTATCATCAATTAGATGATATCAAGATATTCGTTATTAAATTGTCAGTAAAATACGTAAAAAGTAGACATCAAAGGTCTCTAACAAAACTAAATTTTAAAGTCAGAAAAATAATAGCAGGTTGTTTATATTGTAAACAGTAAATTCAATAAAAAAGCCAAGTATGACTTAACCTCGTTGCATAAATAAAATGTTCCCTTTTATTAATTAATATAAATTAATTAATTAGTTGATAAAAAACTTATTTTTATTATGATAAATTTTATACTTCTATATACATGAAATTTAAGATAAGGTCAGTTTAAAATGTCTACATTAATTACTGCTTACTCAACCCTCACCAATCCACCTGCTATTGATTTTCCGTGTAAACTACTTAATCAACTAAGCTTAGAATCATCTGAACTTCCCGATCACCTTGATGATTTTATCGGTTTTGTGATGAACGCAGGAGACGGAGAGATGAATTCTCGTCGTTATGCTTTATATCGTCATATACAAAGAGTACGACATCTGTTTAGTATTGAAATTGACGAAGATAAATTTGATCAGTTCGCCGATTGGGGCTGGCGAGCTAACGTAATTATTTATCTATATGACAATACTATTCGTAACCCTGACGGCGATGTGTTGCAAGATCCTTATGGTAAGTTTGATAAAAATGCCACCATGCCTTATCCTTTAGATGCAAAACAACGTAAAGCAAAAACAGAACAATATTTAAAAGAACTTGGTATAAACGTTCCCACCAGTTTACCGCCTGTCGTTGCTGAATCTGAAGTAGTATTAAGATCGCCTGACGAGATAGCCCATCGAGCTTTAGCTTTGATGATATGTTGCATTCAAGCAGAAGGCTTTTATGAAAACGACCCCATCGATCCTGATGAGTTTAAACAGCGTTGCCCGATCGGTTATGCTGCTCTATCCGATAATGAACGAGCGTTTATCCACAGCAAGCAACCAGAACAAAAAGATGTAATCAATAAGTCTTGGCGATATGAAGCTTTATTAGCTTTACAATGGGCAATTGAGTGGCAATCTCAGTTACCTTTTGCGGATACTGTATGTGATTCATCTGATTTAGTTAATCAAGCAATGAACTATAACCAACAACCAAATCAGTCTGTCAATTTAAGACCAGTGAGTGAAATATTGGATGCTTTAGATTTACATTATCGTTTACATTGGTTAACAAGAGAATACGGGCGTGAGGATAAGGCGCTTCCTGCATCAATTAACGGCGGTGTGATTTACGAACGCCATTACGCATTAAACTGGCTAACCAATTTTGAAAATGCTGATTGGGATGATGTGGATACGCCAACTTGATTTATAAGTGCTATTTAAAACCATAAACCCTCTGAACAAATAGAGGGAATTGCCATCAATCGATACACAAACGAACACAATAATTTAGATTTTAACTGCAAGATGTTTTACTTAAAATCCACATAATCCTAACTAAAGAATTATGTTAAGTGAAGTAAGCACATACTTGCGGTGAGATCTTATCCGTAAAATCTAATTATTTAACAAAACTTGCTAATATTTGACACTAAAAAGCGTGTAAAAAATTAATTGATAATTGTAGTGAAATTTGTATAATTAGCCGACTAAATAAATTGAGTAATGATAATTGAATTACAATTCAAGAATGCTACCATCTCGTGAAACTTTAGCACGAGCGCAAAGATTTAATGATGATGTTGTTGACGTTTCGGGTGTGGATCTAGTATTAAGCTTGATCACCACAGCCGATTTAATTCGAGCAAATATTTATGCACAGTTAACCAAAGATTATGGTGTATCTGAAGGCAAGTTTGCATTATTAATGTCGCTCTATTCTGAAGGCGAAACTAATGCCAGCGATTTAGCATTGCGAATAGGCGTAACACCGGCAACCGTTTCAATTATGGTCAAGCGAATGCTTGCAGCATCAAGCCCTTTAATATCAATGAGCAAAAGTGGAGAAGATGGTCGTACACGTCTGATCGCTTTAACTGATGCTGGCATTAAACTTATTCATAACGCATTACCCAATCATCTCAAAGCTATCCGGGCTTTTGCTCAAGTTTTAGATAGCCAAGAACAAGAATCTTTAATACAGATGTTACGTAAATTATTACGAAAATAAACGACTTTATTACCTTAAAGTCATATTACTTTATCTTAATACTTAGCTGACTAAATAAATGGAAAATAAGCTATAATGAATATGCCAAAAAATATTAAAATCCCCGTTATATTTTTACTACTGCTTTTATTAGGATCAACATTAATTTATTTTGGTTCTCGAAACGACGCTGTATCGGTTGCCAAAAGCATTAAATCAGGTGTACTCACTGCTGATGAAATTAATGTCGCTTTCCAAAATGTTAGTGGTAAATTGTTAAAACGTACCGTCCAAGAATCACAACATGTGAAAAAAGGTGATGTTTTAATGGTACTGGAAGATACCGATACACAGCTTGCTATTGATCAACTTAAAGCAGTAATAGCAGGTCAAGAAGCGGCAATTAATCAAGAACAGGCCGCAATAAAAATTGCTGAAGATGAAACTAATCTATCAGAAGTATCAACGTGGCGAAATATTGAATCAACACAAGCCAATATTGATGCGGCAATTTCAGCAAGAGATTTTGCAAATACAGAATATGATCGCCACACCCAACTTCGTAAAACGGGTGGTGCATCACAATCGCAATTAGATAGTACGCGTAATACTTATATTTCAACTAAGATGAGTGTTATCCAATTACAAAGTCAATTAGCTACATTAATGGTCGGTGCAACACCAGATCAAATAAAACAATTTGCTCAAACTAAAAATGCTACCGGCATGACTTTACAATCGATTATTAATGCGCGTCATAATATTGAAAATCGTCAAAATCAATTAGCACAATTGCGTGCACAATTAGCACAATCACAAGCAGAATTAAAACAACTTGAGATCAATTATCAACGATTAACCCTTACCGCGCCAGAAGATGGAAAAGTCTTAAAACTGATGTATGAAGAAGGGGAATTAGTTCCTACTGGCGCACCAGCAGTGCTGTTAGAAACTGATCGTCAATATGTTGATATTTATGTCAATGAAAAGATGGTTAACGATTTCCAACCAGGTACTAGCGTAAGTGCTAATGTAATTGCGCTTGATAAAACAGTTAAAGGCAAGGTTAGATTTGCGACTGCAGCGCCGTCTTTTGCTGATTTACGCATGACTCGAGAAAGAGGACAAGCCGACTTAACATCTTATCAAGTTAGAATTTATGTTGATCCTATCCCACACTTATTAACGGGTATGACATTAGAGGTCGATCGATAATGCAAAACATGATTAAATCTATGCTTGAAGAGCTTGATGCTATGCTGTCCGGTCACTTTATACCTTATTATAAAGTAGCGATCGGTTTAGCGGCAATTGTTGCACTCATTTTTTCGCTCGTTCTTAGTCATGGAGCCGTGTTTGAAGGTAAAATTGCGGTAATTGATCTTGATGGTTCTAAATATTCTACTGAATTAATTAGTAAAGTGAACACTTCACCTTATATCCAAGTTGCTGAAGTGATAAGATCACCGGTTAATCCGATTACCCTAGTGTCACACGATCGTAATTTGGGGGTGTTATATATTCCTAAAGGCTTAGAAAAAAGTTTAAAAAAAGGTGATCAGACCGTTCGTTTAGGTTATTTTGCCGATGACACCAATGACGCGCAAAATGCGAAAGTGTTACAAAGTCTGAATGAATATATACCTGAATCAGGTGCGGAGCTAAGTGTTAGTCGTGTTTCTGCGTTAGGATTAGGTCGTGAAGGCACCGAGGCAGCATTATCACCAATGCAAATCAAAACACGGTATATGTTTAACCCAGCAAGTTCTTCGACCATATCGACCATTATTTATTTTGTCTACTTTTTTTCTTCTTTAACTTATGGTTTAACATCGTTAATGATCATCGGTCGCCTAAAAGTAACAGGCATGTGGCAAACGGTGTTAGAACGAGGTTTTATGCCATTATTGGCAAGAACAATACCTTATGCACTATTTTATACAACAGGGCTAACCTTGATTACGGCTATATTAGTAATATTTGGACAATTACGCTTTGATGGTAATTATTTTGCTTTTGTACCGAGTATTTTTATGACAGGACTTGCTTTTGGCTGGTTAGGTTTATTGCTATCTTGGAACACCAACAACCCAGGTGAAGGAGCTAGTCGTATGATCTTTTTGGTACCACCTGGATTTATTATGGGGGGATCAACCATGGCCGTAGGTATCATGCCAATATGGGCTTATTATATCAGTCATGCCTTTCCTTTAGTGTGGCTTTTTCGCTTTTTCCGAGATTTTGCCATGCGAGGACGTTCATTAATTGATATGTTAGCAACATATGGCATGTTTATTATCTATCTGACCATTATTGCTTTTGTCGTCATGATGGTGATTAATCATGTTAGAAAGAAAACAGGTATTGAAAATGTAAACCAGATAAAAGATTATTAGTTAAAATACACTAAAATTTTATACTGAAACGCATTTATTTTCTTAACGTTTTTACAAAATAGGGTACTGTTTATTCTATGTGATTTAGATATTGTTAATTTTGGTGATAACGTGTTAACCCAAAGGGGGATGATCTGTCCCCCGCTTAAATCTCAATTCAAATACGACAATAATAACATGCTTTTTGTACTATATTCTGGTCAACAGATTAATATATAGTCGTTGGCAAGATATCTGTATTGCCATTTTGATCTATAAACAAACGGAACACTTTTTTTTCACCATTGTTAAGGGTAAATTCACGTTCACGACGAGGTGCATTGAAACTACACAATCCCTTTCCTTGTATTGATGCGCCAACTAAAATGTTTCCACTAGGTGCATACAATGAAACATACTCTTTTGTTTCTAGCTTTGCTGCCTCGTTACCATTAATGAATACATTAATATAACAGCCACTACCGACAAAGCCTTTATCTCTTATTAATACCAAATTGGCATAATTATCGACTCTATTGTCAAATCCTAAAATTCTCTCTTTTGGGGTATACTTAGCTTCACTCAATAAAGTCGGAGTAGTTGAGCAACCAGCAAGAAAGGTGACAATTAACAATGCAATAATTACTTTTTTCATCTTCTTTCCTAAATCACTTATTTTTCGTAATGTCATGTGATTTAATTGATAAAATTCAAACATAATCGCTTCAATAAAACGGTCAATGAACCAATTGCATCAAAAACGAGAAAATTGCAAAATAAGTTTCTGACAGAAATTTTAAGGAACCTTATGTGTTTAAGTATAAAAATATTTAGTACTACTCTCTAATTCGGGATAACACATAAAGGAGGATTAAAGACAACTTTGTCCTTGATGTTGCGTTAGAATGTTAGGGTATTTTGCAGCACATATCCCTATTTAAAATTATGACTAAAACAATAAAAACCTAAACATCAAGTGCTTACAATTTGAAATGAGAAAAAAGTCCCTAATAGATATAAAAAAATAAAGTCACCGCATTATCCTTTTAACCAAGATACAATATTTGTAATAACAAAATAGTTTTACATAAACCATCCACAATCTAAATAACCACAAATACCCGCTGTTAAAAACATTCATATTTATATGAAAAGATAAAACTTGTGATCAAGATCACTTCGCTAATCGAAATCGACTATTTTGTAAATTGGTCAAATTGTTTTCTTTTACTTCTTATCAAGAATTACCTAACAGACTAAATTTACTGATAATATTCTATTTTTTGTTTTCTCCTATTTTCCCACTCCTTTCGTTTAATTTAAAAAAGAAAGTAATATTTACCGTTATTTTCATAAAAGCATTTTGTGACTTATCTATCATTTTCATTGTCTTTCGTGTGTTTAAATTTAATAACTCAATGAAAGCAATGTGAATGAACGTGTTATGAATGATGAAATGATGACCACACTACAACGCCGAGAAAAAATAATTCATTTACTTGATAACCAAAATACAGTTTCGGTTAATAAGTTGAGTAAATTATTTAAAGTATCAACAGTGACTATTCGTAATGATTTACGTCATTTAGAAGATAAAGGCTGCGTATTACGCTGTTATGGTGGTGCTATATTAAATAAGGCTTTTGCCTTTGATAAACCATTGTTAGATAAAAGCCGCATCAATTCAAACATAAAAAATAAAATAGCCCAAAAAGCTGCTGAGCTAGTGCAAGATGGCGATCGTATTATCCTTGATTCTGGCTCGACAACAGCAGCAATGGTGCCATATTTATATAAAAAACAAAACTTAATTGTTTTTACCAACGCTATCAATATTGCTTACGACTTATCAACCAATACCGATATTGATGTGATTATTGCTGGTGGCAATATTAGAAAAAAAGCCTACTCGATTTCAGGCCCTACTGTTGAAGAGCAACTAAAAATGTTTCACTTCAATAAGCTCTTTTTAGGCGTTGATGGATTTGACTTAAATGCTGGGATCACAACACCTAATTTTGCTGAAGCTGTTGTTAATCGAATCATGTGTCAAGTATCAAGCGACATTATTGCTATTACTGATTCGACCAAATTTGGACGTAAAAGTTTTTGTCTGATCGAAAAGATCAATTGTATTAATACGCTAATTACTGATTCAAAAATTCCAAAAGACTACTTAACGCAATTACATACATTAGGCATCAATGTCGTTATTGCAGATTCATAAACGACTTTATTTTTATCAAAACAAATTAATCACTAAACAGGGTTCTTATTATGCAACAATACTTTAATTATTCACTAGATTGGTTAACACAACGTAATGCACAACATACCGCTAAAGAAATTTGGCAACAACCACAAATTTGGCGCGAAGTTCTTGAACTAATTCAGCAAAAACAACCTGAACTACAACAATTTTTGCAACCTATACTGGCTGATGCCAATTCAGATATCATTTTAACTGGCGCTGGTTCATCTGCTTTTGGTGGTGTTGCGCTTGCCCCTTGGCTTCGTGAGCATACCCACCGCAACTTTTTTGCCTATGGCACAACCGAAATTGTCGCAGATCCACTACAATACCTACGTCCTAATAAAAAAACCTTAATCATATCCTTTGCGCGTTCAGGAAACAGTCCTGAAAGTGTGGCAACAGTTCAACTTGCAGACCAATTAGTGGCAGATTGTTATCACCTTTTTATAACTTGTAATCCGAATAGTGCTTTAACCCAATATGCAGCTAACGCCAACAATAGCAAACGAATTTTTGAGCTCATTATGCCAGAAGGTACCAATGATTTAAGCTTTGCTATGACATCGAGTATTAGCAGCATGATGCTAGCAACATTACTAATTTTTGGTCATTTTGATAACCAAACAACTCTCAATGCTGTTAATAAAATTGCTGATATAGCAGAGCAAAAATTGATAAGCTGGCAAGATATTACTAAACAATTAGCAGCAAAATCACATCAACGAGTGATCTATGTGGGTAGTAGCTGTTTTACCGGACTTGCTCAAGAATCAGCATTAAAAATTTTAGAACTAACAGCCGGCAAAATAGCCAGCCGTTTTGACTCAATACTAGGGCTTCGCCATGGTCCTAAATTTATGGTAGATAAACAAAGTCTAGTTATTTGTTTATGTTCGAATGATGCCTATATACACAAATATGATAACGATTTATTTAATGAATTAGTTCACGATCATATCGCTACCGATGTTCTAGCCCTTAGTGGCAAAAACAATAACACCCCAAATGTCTTATCGATTGATAGTGATCTGGCTGATTGTTGGCTACTCTTCCCTTATCTTGTTTTTGCCCAAATGCTCGCTTTTGAAAAATCATTAAGCTGTGGCTTAACGCCCGACAATCCATGTCCTACTGGTGAAGTAAATAGGGTTGTAAAAGGTGTGACTATTTATCCATTTAATCGAGTCTAAACGGTAATTATTTTATATCAAACCACTAAGGAGGGAATCAGTATGGGGACGCCAAATATTCTAATGACACGCATAGATAATCGTTTAGTCCATGGTCAAGTCGGAGTCACTTGGGTAAATGCACTTGGTGCTAATTTATTATTAGTTGCCAATGACAGTGCTGCACAAGATCCAGTCCAACAAAACCTTATGGATATGGTCATCGCTGAAGGTATTCAAACCCGTTATTTTACTTTGCAAAAAACGATCGACATCATCGGCAAAGCCGCCGATCGTCAAAAAATTTTTATTGTTTGTAAAACACCACAAGATGTTCTTACGCTAGTAAAAGGTGGCGTACCTATCAAATTTGTCAATGTCGGTAATATGCATTTTTCAGAAGGGAAAAAACAGATACATAAAACGGTATCGGTTGACGAAAGTGATATTGCCGCATTTAAAGAACTTCACCAATTGGGTGTCACTTGCGAAATTCGCCGAGTGCCCGATGAGTCCGGTGAAAAAATTTCAGATTTACTCAACTTTTGTTAATAACAGGGAGCACTATATGTTAATCGATGCGTTATTAATTGGGCTATTAGCAGGTATTGCTGGCGTTGATCTGTTTGATGGACTCACGCATTTACATAGACCGGTTGTTATTGGTCCTTTGGTCGGTCTAATTTTGGGCGATGTCACAACAGGTTTATATGTTGGCGGTTCATTGGAATTGGTCTGGATGGGGATGGTACCGTTAGCCGGTGCACAACCACCAAATGTGGTCATTGGTGGTGTAATTGGTACCACATTTGCCGTTTTAACTCATGCCGATCCTAAAGTAGCGATTGGAATTGCCGTACCTTTTGCTATTGCAGTGCAAGGTTGCATTACTATTTTATTTACTATCTACTCACCAATGATGCATAAATGCGACAAATTTGTCGATCAACTCAACTTCAAAGGTATTGAATGGGTCAACTACTTAGGAATGATTATATTATTTTGTTTCTATTTTATTGTCGCATTTTTACCAATCTATTTTGGTGCAGATGCAGCTACTGAGTTAGTCAAAAAATCACCACAATGGTTACTTGATGGGTTAAGTATTGCCGGTGGTATGATGCCTGCAATTGGCTTTGCCATGTTAATGAAAATTATGATGAAAAAAACTTATATCGCTTATTTTATTCTCGGTTTTCTTGGCGTGACATTTCTAAAATTACCTATTTTGGCAATTGCATTAGGCGCACTTGCCATTGCAATGATCGATTTCTTTAATTATAGCCGTGATAACAATCAAAGTAACAAGCCAGCCGGCTCAATGGAGGTGGAAGATGGGATTTAATAACGATAGTGAAAGCCAAATGGCACAAAAAGCAGAAAAGCGTATGGAACAAGCGTTAGCTACCAGCAAAGTATCGACCGATACCTACAGTGATCAAAGCCAAAATATCACATTAACTAAGAGTGATATCAATCGTATGGCATTTCGATCACTTGCATTACAAGCTTCATTCAATTATGAACGTATGCAAGCGGGCGGTTGGCTATTTACAATTTTACCTGCATTACGAAAAATTCATCAAAATAAAGATGATTTAAAAAATTCAATGCATATGCATATGGAATTTATTAATGTCCACCCTTTTGATGCGACATTCTTGTCTGGACTGGTATTAGCCATGGAAAAAGGCAAAGAAAATATTTCAACCATCCGAGCAGTTAAAGTTGCATTAATGGGGCCTTTAGGCGGTATAGGTGACGCATTATTCTGGCTGACATTATTACCTATTTGTGCAGGAATTGGGGCATCATTGGCATTAGAAGGTAGCTTATTTGGACCAATTATCTTTCTATTAATGTTTAACGTGGTACACTTTGGATTACGTTTTGGCCTTGCTCACTACGGTTATCGGGCTGGTATCAGCACTTTACCATTATTAAAAACGCACACTAAACGTATTTCACATGCTGCATCAATAGTTGGCATGACCGTTATTGGTGCTTTAGTTGCCTCGTATGTACATTTAGCCACACCACTAGAAATTAATGCAGGACAGGCACATATTGCACTACAAACCGATGTACTGGATAAATTAATGCCTAATCTATTACCGTTAGGATTTACATTAATGGTTTATTCACTCATGAAACGTAACTTTTCACCGGTTAAATTAATTGGTTTAACTGTAGTAATTGGTGTTTTAGGTAAATTAGTTGGTTTTTTATAAAGGACAAATTATGATAGGTGTGATATTAACCGGTCACGGTAGCTTTGCTACCGGCCTTTTTCAGGCTGCAACACAAATTATTGGCGAGCAAATACAATTTAGCGCAGTTGATTTTCCTGATGGGATGAGTAGTGAACAACTTGAACAACAGCTCAAAGCATCATTAAAATCAAACGATACCGGTGAAGGCGTCATTTTTTTGACCGACATTGTTGGTGGATCTCCTTTTAAACTATCGGCTACGCTTAGCTTCGAATTTGAGAAAATCGAGGTGATTAGTGGTATTAATATGCCGCTATTATTAGAAATATTGTTACAACGCGATGAATTGGATTTGCAAACCTTACGTTTAAAAATTGTTGAAAATGCCGATAAAAGTATTAGTAGCTTATGGCATGAACAACAAAAAAAATCAACTTATGAGAAGGAATGTTCAGATGGCATCTAAGCAAATTCATGCAAAACAAGTTTTAACACCTATTGGTTGGTTAGAAAATGCCATTATCACTATTGAAAAAGATAGAATCACCGATATTGAACTTAGTGATAAACCCAGTGTCAATGAGATTAAAGTATTACCAGCACTAATTGATACCCATATTCATGGCGTAATGGGTGCAGATACGATGGATGCAACGCATACCGCTCTTGATACCATGAGTCGTTTTCTAGCACAGCGTGGTGTAGGTGCTTTTTTGGCAACAACAGTAACGGAAAGTCATGAAAAAATTGAAGCGGCTTTAATACAAGTAAAAAATAGTATTAAACAAGGGGTATCTGGTGCAACCTTACTTGGGTCATATCTAGAAGGACCTTTTTTTACCGCAACACACAAAGGTGCACACCCACAAGAACTACTACATGCCCCCAATCAATTACTCATTGAAAAATGGTTAAAACTTGCAGAAGGGACATTAAAGTGCATCGCTTTAGCGCCTGAATATCCTGAATCGATAGCGATAATCAAATGGTTATCTAGCCAAAAAATACGTGTCATGCTAGGACATACTGATGCAGACTATTCAACTACTAAAGCGGCACTGTTGGCCGGCGCAAGTGGCGTAGTACATTGTTATAATGGGATGTCAGGTTTACAGCATCGTAATCCCGGTGTTGTTGGCGCAGCACTCAGTATTGACAATTGCCAAGCAGAAATCATTGTTGATGGCCACCATGTTCATCCTGCAGCTGTTGCCATTGCTCACAAATGTTGTGGTAAAAATTTATTGCTCATCACGGATGCTATGCGAGCAACCGGTATGCCTAATGGAGATTATCAATTAGGCAAATTAGTCGTACATATGCAAGATAATGTTGTACGCACCGATGAAGGAAGTCTTGCTGGAAGTGTATTAACGCTGGATCGTGCTGTTAACAATTTTGCTAAATTTACAGATATTTGTTTTGAACAAGCATGGCTACATGCTAGCTATTACCCAGCAAAAGCATTAGGTATTGATGAAGATTTAGGTAGTATTTCCATCAATAAATTAGCTAATTTAGTCTTACTTAATAAGCGAAATGAACTAGTTGCAACTATTGTTAATGGTAAAGTGGTATATAAATCAAAAGAATATGATGATCATTATTTTTGCTAAATGCTGAACAAAGCATAATTATGATCACTAAACCACGCCTAAAGAATATTTTTATGCTATAACCAAAAGAGTATAACAATGTTATAACTCACGTTTTTAAATGACATAAAAGGAGGTCATATGAAACAAATCCTATTTAAAGGAATATTAGGTTTAACAGCATTGTTGTCATTTTCAACATATGCAACAGATACGCTAGATGATTATACTTTAGAACAAGTGGTCGTATTTAGCCGTCATGGTTTACGTGCACCATTAGCCAGTCCAACAAGCACACTAGGGAAAGTCACGCCAAACCAATGGCCACAATGGGATACACCAGCGAGTTATTTGACCATACGCGGCGGTGTGTTAGAAACATATTTTGGTCACTATTTTAGCCAATGGCTTGTGGATAATAAATTATTAAATGCCGATAGTTGCCCAACTGAAAAAGATGTTTACATTTATACCAACAGCCTTCAACGAACAATTGCGACCGGACAATATTTTGCGGTTGGTGCTTTTCCTGGCTGCATAGTGCCTATTATTCATAAAGAAAAACTCGGTACGATGGATCCACTGTTTTTCCCTGTTATTCGAGATGATAGTCCTGAATTTAAACAAGCTGCGATTAATTCAATTAATCAAAATGCAGATTCTAATGGTATTGACGGGTTAAATAAAAAGCTAAATAAAGCCTATCGAGACATGGCTAATGTCATCAATTATCCAAAATCAAAAGATTGTTTAAACAACAAGCAATGTGACTTTATTGCTTTACCAACACAATTGATCATCGAAAAAGGTAAAGAACCTGGTATTACTGGACCACTACGAACAGGAACATCTATTGCCGATGCCTTTATATTACAATACTATGAAGGCGTACCTTTAGCAAAAGTAGCTTGGGGCAAAATAAAAAATGAGCAGCAATTTAAACAACTAGTTGCCATTAAAGAAGATTATAATAAGGTTCTGTTTGGCTCACCTGTTGTGGCAAAACACGTCGCTGCAAATTTAGTTAATTATATTAATCAAGCATTCACTGAAAATGACTCAACTATAAAGTTTACTTTTTTAGTAGGGCATGACTCCAATGTAGCTTCTTTATTTTCAACACTGCAGATTCAACCTTATAACTTACCAAACCAGTTTGAAACAACACCTATTGGCGGCAAAGTGGTATTCGAAAAATGGCGAAACAACAGTAGTGGCGAAAAATTTATGAAAATTGAGTATGTTTATCAATCTACAGATCAAATTCGCAACTTATCACCATTGAATCGTGATAATCCACCACAAAAAGTCACCTTAAACATGACAAAATGCCCAACAAATGCAATGGGACTTTGCTCATTCACCACCTTCAAACAAGTGATGGATGATATCAGCAAATAGTGTTATTTATTAATAGTAAGCAAAAACTGTTAACTGCGTTTTATGCTTACTATCCATTATGTTTATCTAAGGTTATTCAGCATTAATTTTTGAAATCACAATATCCGTTGGCATAACTTTTTTAATGATTAATTCATCAAAACTATTAATGTTCAATGCAACGTTTGCCTGAGCACAATTCAGTAAATTAACACCAATAACTTGGCATTTAGCATTAAAAGCAGATTGTATTCCCGCAATCGAATCCTCAAAAACAATACATTGCTCAGTAAGTAATCCAAGTGCTTTTGCGCCTTGTAAGTAACCGTCCGGAGCAGGTTTAGTCTTTGCTACCATTTCACCCGTGATAAAAACGGGTGGTTTCGCTACGCCAAGCAGGTTGAATCGAGATTCAGCAACTATTTTAGTGCCAGAAGTCACAATGCCCCAAGGTATATTTTGCGATGATAACAATTGTAAAAATTTACTCGCGCCGGGTATTTCACTTATGCCATCTAAGTCTTGTGATTCTAATTGCTCCATCCAGTTAAACTCTTGTTTTATCTCTTCATTAGGTTTATCCGGTAAAAAAAGCTTTATATTGTCAATCGCTTTACGCCCATGAATTGAAGTCAACACATAATCATGATTTAGATGATGACGCTTGGCAAATTTTAACCAACAACGCTCAACTGCTGATAATGAGTTGACTAATGTCCCATCTAAATCAAAAAGAAGTCCTTTAGCTTGCATATTATAATTTTCCTGTACGACTACATTGAATTTACTCTTCTATCGATTTTTGCATTAACTGATTTCCATTTAATGCAAATAACGTCAATCAATCACTTTTGCCATACCTGTATAGAGACTCATTAAACATTCAATCTCAACACAACAATACGCTGCTGATATTGTCACAAGTATTACAACAGGTTGCGACTGCATAGCCACATGAACTCACCATTGAATTAGTTAACAAGTGATAAATATCAAAAGTCGTTATCTGCTAACTTTATTATTGTGCTTTTTAGTATTTATTAAGATGAAATAAGTTAAATAGCCCCGCCTTTTCAAGCGTTATTGATCCATTACTTGTTGGACAACAACTTGCTGGAAATAGCCATCATAGTTTTGCATATTGACAAAACCAGTTTGTGACTCCATCGTATTTAACATGCCCATCGTCATAGCTCGTTTAAGCATCACCTCTACCGGTTCATGTTGGTGAATACCAACAGCCAGCCCAGCTAAAGTTACATCTCCAGAACCGACAGGATTAACCACATTAATTTTAGGAATTGTGACTCGATAATATTGTCCATGACAACGAGCAAAGGCGCCATTTTTACCCAATGATACAATGACAAAAGCGATGTTATCCAACAAAGGATGATTGACCGCTGAAATCAGTGAATCAATATTTTGTTCATCAATATTAACTTGTAGAATTTGTTGTAGTTCACTCTTATTGGGTTTAATCAAATATGGTTTATTTTGGGAGATTAACACCTCATGCAGCATGTTGCCAGATGAATCAAGTAAAACGGGAATATTGTTTTTATTCGCTTTTTCAATAAGTTGAGCATAAAAATTAACAGGAAAACCTTGGGGCAACGATCCAGAAATTGTGATTACTTTGGCCTGACTTAATAGTGTTTGATAATGATTGAAAAAATGAATCACATCTTGTTCAGTAAGTATAGGGCCTGATTCAAGAATTTCAGTTTGATTCCCCTCATGTAAAATCGCTATACAATTTCTTGATTCCTGTTTTGTAATATAAAAATCATATTTAATATCATCTTCAGTCAATTTTTTTTGAATATATTCACCCGTAGTGCCACCAACAATACCCGAAGCTAATACATCTATCCCCGAATATTTAATCCCCCGAGTTACATTCAGTCCCTTCCCTCCGGCTGTTTTTCTGACGTCTTTTACTCGATTAATATCATTAATGTTAAATTTTGCCAGTGGATAAGAGATATCCACCGAAGGGTTCATTGTAATGGTTAATATCATGTTTTTTTCCTACACAAATGATGCTCTACTATTGTTTATGAGAAATATTCAACTTACTTAATTTGGTTAATATGATGTAAGAAAAAAGTTTGTAACAGTATTAGTCTTTGCTTAAATTGGATAAGCTGAAATTGATGATTTTTTTATAAACGACATTCCATCGAAATCCCATCATCCTTGTATTTTATACAACTATAAAACCAACACCTTTTGCTTCAAATTCTTGTTTACATCGACTATTAACATCAACATCTGTAATAATTACATCAAGCTGGCTCATAGGTAACACAACATTGATACCATTACGCCCAAACTTTGATGAATCTAAAACCGCAATCACATGTTTTGCAGCTTTAGCCATAACGCTACTTATAGTATAACCTTCATTAAACGTTGTTATTCCTCTTTCAGCATCAATCCCGTCTGCGCCAACAAACAAAATATCTGCTGAAATGCCGGCTAATGATTGCTCAGCAATTTTTCCATGAAAAGAACGTGTTTTGTGTCTGAGCGTACCTCCACACATAAACAACATGATGTCACTATTGTCTGATAAGATAAATGCTGACGTCAGACTATTGGTAATCACTGTAATATGTTTTAGTTTTACCAGCTCTTCAGCTATTAGCATAGTTGTACTACCGCTATCTAAAATAATTGTATCACCTTCTTTAACATGTTTAACTGCTTCAATTGCAATACGTTTTTTTGCTTCTATAAATCGCTGATAGCGCTCTTCTAATTGCAACTCTTTAAACGATTTCATTTCTCCATTATCAACGATTTTAGTTGCGCCACCATGAAAACGTATTAATACGCCTTGTTTTTCTAGCAATCTGAGATCAGTTCGAATCGTGACTTCTGAAACATCATATTGCTGAGATAAATCACTCACCAATAAAGTACCTTTCATATTAATAAGCGCTAATATCTGTTGTCGTCTTTCACTTGCATTCATATTATTTCCTTTTTCGAAAATTTTTCAGCAGTGTATAACAAACAAAATCAAAAGATAAGCGCTCTTTTTCATGGTGGAATTAATTTAAAATTCTAACGGCAATTCAATAAAATTTTGCCATTCATGGGTTGTCCATTCAAACTACTCACTTCATGAACAAAAGCGTCAAAATCACCAATCACAGCAATGAGATCATCAAGCTTAATTTTGCCGTCTACAAAAAATTGGCTCACCAGTTGCCACTCTTTACCAGGCCAAGGATCGGAATAGTTCATCCAACTACCTAAGATTGCAAGCTCCTTCCTTAAAATCAAACCAAATGTTTTTTCTGGCAAGGTAAGATCATTATGCAGTGTGCCAATCAAACAGACCTTGGCCCTAGGACCGGCAATCTCGATAGCTAATTTAACCGTAATAGGCGATCCTGCAGTTTCTAAAACAATTTGCTCAAAACGGCATGATGACAAAGCTTGATGAATATCTTGAGCGGTTAAATCTTTAGAATTATAGACAGCATCAGCGCCTAATTTTTGAGCTAGTTTTAAACGCTCATCATTGATATCAACAACCGTAATCGATTTAGCCCCCATCGCTTTGGCACATAACAGGGTAAGTAACCCTATTGTGCCACCACCAACAATCACTAAATTTTTATCTTGGCATCCTTTAGCCAATAATAGTGCATGCATACCCACTGTCATTGGCTCAAAAAAAGCGCCTTCCAATGCATTTACTCCTTCGGGTAATTTAAATGCGTTTTTTTGATCTAATACTATATATTGAGCAAATCCACCTGCCATTCTTGATCCGACAAAGGTATAGTTTTTACACAGTGAATAATAGTGTTTTTGGCATTCATCACATTTAAAACAAGGCAATAAAGGCACACAAGAGATCAAATCACCAATCGCAAAGCCTGTGACTGCCTCGCCTTTTTCAACCACGGTACCACTAAACTCATGACCCAGTGTAATTGGATAAAAATGTGCAGCATGATGAAAGATTCTTGGGATATCAGAACCACATAAACCACAATAAGCCACTTTTACTAAAATTTGATTTTGCGAGGTTATTTTAGGTACTTCAACATGTTGTACAGCTAAAGTTCCGCCTTCATTGACAATAACCGTTTTCATTTTCATTTCCTTACGTTAGTCATCACATTTTGTTAATGTATTGCTTTGACTTATTACGCATAGTCAAAGCCAGTTAATTTTTTTTAAAGTGTAACTTCTAATTTATTGATTTATCTGGTCTTTTGCTATTATTTGCTGTTGCAATAATTTATGTTTTTGTGCCCGTTTCCAGGTTAAATACAGGCAGAACAAATAAAAGATACCAATAACTGCAAAACCAATAGGTTGATTTAAATTAACTAACTGAACCATGATATAGGTAATAGGCGAACCACCTTGATCCATCGCACCAACCGAGATGCCATTACCAGCAGTAATAGTACCGGCATTGACGGCAAGCTGAGTGGTTAGTGGCACCATTTGAGTTGCAATCCAAAGCGTAATAGCAATAATGATTGAACCGGAAATAATAATCCTAAACAGATTGCCTTGATGAATCGCCACACCCATTGCGATAAAAAAGCCAATTGTTGCTAAATCACCAAAAGGTAATACCTCATTACCGGGCAGCACAATGGCAATAAAAATACTTAATGGAATAAAAATTAAACTGGCAGATACGACTGTTGAGTGACCGAGTAATAAGGCAGGATCTAAACCAATTAAAAAGTCTTGCCCGCCAAATTTTGACTGTAAATGTTTACGTGCTTGTTTAGAAATGGGGGTTAATCCATCCATGATGGGTTTAATCACTCTTGGCATTAATAACATGACTGCCGCGGTTTGAATCGCAAGTTGCAAGGTCTGTTTAACCCCATAACCGGCTAATACGCCTAATAAAATCCCCATAAATAGACCAACTGTGACTGGCTCGCCAAATGCGCCAAATCTTTTTTGCATATCTACCGCATTGAAATTAATCTTTCTAATGCCAGGTATTTTTTCAATCACCGCATCGACAAATACCGCTATCGGTCCACAATAGGCCGAAGTACCATGTGGCACGGCAATGCCGTCAAGTTCAAAAAAATCTTTGGTATCTTTAGCAAACCAATCCCCCAATTTATAAGCAATAATTGCATGTACAACCACGCCAGCAATACCTAGCCAGTAAGAGCCGGTTGCAATATAAACCAGCGCCCCGCTGAAGGTCATATGCCAAATGTTCCAAATATCAACATTCACCACACGCGTCAATTTTAAAATTAACATAACTATATTGACGACAATGGCGATAGGAATGGCAACTAAGGCAATTTGTGAGGCCCAAGTCATTGGCGCTGCACCTGGCCATCCAACATCAACAATACTAAGACTAATATCAAACCGTTCCGCCATTGCTTGCGCCGCAGGTCCGACCGAACTAGTTAATAAACCAACAACCAATCCAATACCGACAAAACCAATACCTATATGGATTCCAGCTTTTAATGAATCACCCAGTTTCATTCTTAATGCTAACGAAAATAGGATAATGACAATAGGTAACATTACTGATGGACCTAGATCCAAAATGTACTGCATAATTTCAGTAAACATAGATTTATCCTTTTAAAATAGATAAGATTTTTTGTTTAAGTTGATCGATACCTACACCAGACACAAAAGGCATGCCATGTACAATAGGAATATCACCAAACTGTTGATCCATCTTTGCTGTAGTACAAATTAAGTCGACATCATCAATAAACGTGTTTATTTCGTTTATACGACATTGAATAAGATCAAGTTGAATATTATTTTCATTGCATAGTTCTTTTATTTCTTCCGCGGCTAATGTCGAAGTTGCAACAGCACCACCACAGGCAACAATAATCTTTTTTTTCATAAAAACTCCTGTAACTCATTGATGAAATATTACATTTTCAAAATGCGTCGTAATTTGTTCTTGCGATGCATTTAGAAGAAACTGATAAAATTCTTCATGTTGCAAATTAGTAAATAAGGCTTTTAAAAGCGCTAATTGATCTGCAGGCGAGGTAACAACTAACGAAATAATTAGCGAGACATCAACTAAACTATCATCATCAGCCCGATTGAAAGCAACCGGTGAGCCTGTTCGCAAAATAAAAATAGCAGGGGTATTGGCATGTTCAGCTTCACAGTGAGGAATCGCAACAGCATAATTATCAAATGCAATGCCGGTTGGAAAGGCATTTTCTCTTGCGATAAGTGCTTGCAAATGACTTTTTTTAACAATTGTTTTTTGCTGCAATTGCTGACTGATATAGGTTAATGCTTCTAATTGATTTTTAAAAACAAGGTTGTCTTCGAAAAGAAGCCGGCATTTTTTCATAATTAATCTCCATACTTGATTTATGTTATTTCGAAAACAAAAGCTATATTCGAAAGATTATTTTCTTTCGAATATAAAAGCAAACAGCAATAATAAGTTTTGTGATCGAAATCTATTTTTTTCAAATAAAGAGAAATAAATCATCTCCATCTAATTGAGATAGCAAAAGATAAAATCTGATCACGATCACAAAAAAATGTTTTATCTATTGCAAAAAAAGATTAATGTGACAAAATGTTACCCGTAACAAAGGAATAATAAGGATAAACAATGACTAAAAAAAATAAACAAGTTTTTGTTTTTATGGGAGTATCTGGTTGTGGAAAATCAGCAGTCGCAAAGCAAGTGGCTTATGACTTTGATGCTGCTTTTCTTGATGGTGATTTTTTACACTCTAAAGCAAATATCATAAAAATGCGTAATGGTATCCCATTAAATGATGAAGATCGTATGCCTTGGCTTCATTTAATCAGTAATGCAGCATTTGCAATGAGTAATGTTAATAATATTTCGATCATAATTTGTTCATCGTTAAAAAAACGCTATCGAGATATTATTCGGGGTGAAAATGAAAATGTTCACTTTATATACTTAAAAGGCAGCTTTGATGTTATTGCTGAACGGTTAGCAAAACGTGAAGGGCATTATCAAAAAGCCAATATGTTGCAATCACAATTTGATACCTTAGAAGAGCCGACGCCTGATGAAAAAGAGGTTTATACCATCAATATCGAACAGCCATTAGCAGGGGTTATCAACGATACTGAAAACGTCATCCGTTCAATTTGCCACTGCTTTTAACATATAAAAATTAAAAGAATATAACAATAAAAATTAAGAGGTTAATGTGAATCCAACAGTTCAAGCAGTTACACAGCGTATTATAGCGCGCTCAAAAGCTTCGCGTGAAGCTTATTTACAGAAAATAGAACATGCCATGTCTAACAGAGTCAATCGAGCCAATCTGCCTTGCAGTAATTTAGCACATGGTTTTGCCGCTTGTTGTATTGATGATAAAAATGACTTAAAAAATATATTAAAAAGTAATATTGGCATTATTAGTGCTTATAACGATATGTTATCAGCGCATAAACCTTATGAGTTTTATCCAGAACAGATACGAAAAGTGCTGCATAAACTAGGTGCTGTTGGCCAAATGGCTGGCGGTGTACCGGCCATGTGTGATGGCGTTACGCAAGGTGAGCCGGGGATGGAACTTTCGTTAATGAGTCGAGATATCATTGCTATGTCAGTTGCTATTGGTTTGTCACACAATATGTTTGATGGCGCTTTATATCTTGGTATATGTGATAAAATTGTACCAGGATTATTTATCGGCGCGCTCACTTTTGGGCACTTACCTGCTATTTTTATACCAGCCGGCCCAATGCCTTCAGGTTTGCCAAATAAAGAAAAAGTTCGTATACGCCAGCTCTATTCAGAAGGAAAAGCTTCTCGCGAAGATTTATTAGAATCTGAATCAGCGTCATACCATACCAGTGGAACGTGTACTTTTTATGGCACCGCAAATAGTAATCAAATGGTCATTGAACTTATGGGATTACATTTACCCGGAGCCGCATTTGTCCATCCAGAAACAGCATTACGTTTTGAGTTAACTAATGCAGCCGCGCAGCAAATTACCCGCCTCACAAATCAATCAGGTAATTATATGCCTGTTGGTAAAATGGTTGATGAAAAAGTAATTGTAAATGGTTTAGTTGCATTACTCGCGACAGGTGGCTCAACCAATCTAACAATGCATATTGTTGCTATGGCTAAGGCTGCTGGGATTATCGTTAATTGGGATGATATTTCGGATCTTTCAACAGTTGTTCCACTCTTATGTCGAATTTATCCAAATGGCCCAGCTGATATTAATTATTTTCAAGCTGCCGGAGGAACATCACTACTTGTCAGAGAATTGCTTGAAGGTGGTCTATTACACGAAGATGTTGAAACTGTTGTTGGGCGAGGTCTTAGCCACTATACCAAAGAGCCTATTTTAGAAAATGGTAAATTAATTTTCCGCGAAGGTCCAAACAAATCACTCGACGAAAATGTTATCGCATCAATTAAAAAGCCATTTGATTCACATGGCGGCTTAAAAGTCATGTCTGGCAATTTAGGGCGAGCTATTATGAAAACCTCAGCTATCGCTAAAGAGCATCAAATAATTGAAGCACCAGCAGTAATATTTAATAGTCAATATGATTTAGATGCAGATTATAAAGCAGGTAAGTTAGATAAAGATTGTGTTGTTGTTGTGCGTTATCAAGGACCAAAAGCAATTGGTATGCCTGAATTACATAAACTGATTACACCACTCGGTGTTTTACAAGATCGTGGGTACAAAGTTGCGTTATTAACGGATGGTCGATTATCTGGTGCATCAGGCAAAGTACCAGCAGCAATTCATGTGACGCCAGAAGCTTACGAAGGGGGATTGTTAAGTAAAGTGCAAGAGGGTGATATTATTCGAGTTAATGGTCAAACGGGTGAAATCACTTTACTTGTAGATGAAGCTGAACTCGCTAAGCGTCAACCTTATGCGTTTGATTTACATGATTCTCATTATGGCTATGGCCGTGAGCTTTTTTCGGTAATTCGGGAAAATTTAACTTCAGCAGAACAAGGGGCGGTGAGCTTTTAATTCGATTTTCTGCCGCATGTTGCGGCAGAAATCTTAATATATCATGTAATTAGCCTTTATCTTAAACTTCATGATACATCATTAGGCGACTTAGCATGAATTATTTTTTAATGAAATTATCCACTAACAAATCAACTACATCTCCCATTTTGCCATGCAATGAGGCTTTTACACTATAAAGTGCCATGCCCATCACTTGTGACGCTTGGATTTCAGGTGGCATAACAAGCTCATTTGAGCTGGTTTTCACATCCAACAATGCAGGGCCTGGGTGTGATAAAAATGATTGCATTGCTGCTTCAAGCAGATCAGAGTCTTCTACACTTATTGCAAACAATCCCATAGATTCAGCAACTTTAGCAAAATTAGGGTTTTGTAGGTCGGTATAATGATCAACCAATCCTTCTACTTTCTGCTCTAATTCAACAAAATTAAGTGAACCATTGTTAAGTACGATAATTTTTATTGGTAATTTTTCTTGGATGGTGGTTAATAAATCCCCCATCAACATACTAATACCACCGTCACCAGATAAAGTTATGACTTGGCGATTAGGAAATGCCTTTTGTACACCTAACGCTTGAGGCATCGCATTTGCCATTGTGCCATGTTTTAAACTAATTACAGTGCGTCTTTTACCATTAGTATTAAAATGTCTACATGCCCAAACCATAGCAGATCCAACATCAGCACAAAGAACCGCATCATCTGTTGCATATTTATCCACTAATTCAGTTAAATATTGAGGATGAATGGTTGCTTTTGAAGGCATTGATTTTTTATTTAATTTATTCATTGACTTGGTGTATAGTTCACGACATTTCACTAAGAAAGCTGTCTCTTGCTTTTCGTTAATTAATGGCAATAAAGCAGTAATTGTTGGTTTAGTACTACCAACAACGCCCACACTCACAGGATGACGTCGTCCAAGATGCGTAGCATCAATGTCAACTTGGATAATGATTGCTTTATTTGGGTAAAATTGTGACCAAGCAAAATCAGCACCTAACATCAGTAGTACGTCACAATCTTTGATTGCGGTCGAACCAGATTCAACCCCAAACATACCAGTCATACCCACATTATATGGGTTATCATATTCAACAAAATCTTTGGCTCTTGATGTATGCACAATTGGCGCTTTTAGTTTTTCTGCAAGACCAATTAATTCATCATGAGCCTCATGAGCGCCTTGTCCGGCAAAGATTGCTATCTTATGATTTTTATTTAATATATCGGCAATTTGATTAAGTTCTTCGTTAGAAGGATGAATAATTGGTTTAGGATGGTAAATTTTATGACCACTATTATCTTCTACTTTTTCTAAACTAATATTATAAGGAATGACTAAAACAGCAACGCCTCGTTGATTAATCGCAGCTTGAACTGCCGCTGTGGTTATTTGTCTTGCTTGTGTTGGATCATTTATTTCCTGACAAAATACCGAACAATTTTTATAAACAGATGGAAAATCAACTTCTTGTGGAAAATCAGTTCCTCTTTGTGAAGTAACCAATTGGCTTGCTAATAAAATAACCGGCACTTTATTACGTTGCGCTTCGTAAATACCATTAATAAAGTGTAAGCTTCCTGGTCCACATGAACCTGCACATGCAGTTATTTGATCAGTTAGATAAGCTTCAGCGCCTGCAGCAAAAGCCCCCACTTCCTCATGACGAACGTGCACCCACTCAATATCACTTTTTTTAATGGCAGATGTAATTTGGTTTAATGTATCGCCCACAATCCCATAACAATGTTTAACTCCGGCTTCACCTAAAACATCGACTATAATTTGTGCTACTGATTTTTTTGATGACATAGTTTCTCCTAAAAACTTTTATTGTTTTATTCCACTTTTAGATGCATAAATTACACCTACTTTGCCATAATGCGAATAGGTTATAAAAAAAACAGCAGAAAATGTTAAAAATGTAATAATAAAGTGGTCAATTTTAAGATAACTTGACTGGATAATATTCCCTATTACAATAAATCAATGTATTATGTTTAACATAGTATTTACTTCATAGAGTTGCTTTTGTGAAACAATTGTCATCTGAGCATGGGTTAATATCATCAATTTCTGCTCTGTTACCTGATTATTTATCCCAATATTTTCCATTATTAATTATTTGTATATTGTTATTGATCGCAATTTTACTATTTTCGTTTAGTAAATTGAGAATGGACATAATAGCGATACTGACAATTACCGCTATTACCATTACAGGTATATTAACACCATCTGAAGCATTAGCCGGATTTAGCGATCCCAATATCGTTCTTATTGCATTATTATTTATCATTGGTGAAAGCCTAGTTAGAACCGGTATATCGTTTAAAATGAGTGAATATATCCTAAAAATAGCGGGTAAGAACGATATTCGTATCATCATTTATATTATGCTGGGCTCTGCTCTACTCGGTTCAATAATGAGTTCTACTGGCGTAGTTGCGATTTTTATTCCGGTTGCTATCAGTATTGCCAATCATACGGGTATTCATGTCAAAAAATTGATGATGCCACTTTGTATTGCCGCTCTTATTAGCGGTATGATGACTTTAGTTGCAACTGCACCAAATTTAGTCGTAAATAGTGAACTTAGCCATTTTAAATTAACTGAGTTTGGTTTTTTCTCAATTACGCCAATAGGTTTAGGCGTATTGTTTGTTGGTCTTATTTACTGTGTATTAACTCGTAACTGGTTGCTTACCGCAGATCAACTTGCGCCAACAACAATTCAACCGCAAAGACGACGAATTACGGATTTGATTCGTGACTATAAATTAATTGGTCGAGCACATCGTGCGCAAATTTTAGCGGGTTCACCTTTTGTTGGTCGAACCATCGATGGCCTACACTTGCGTAGTGAACATGGCGTAAATGTTATTGGTATTGAACGTTGGCGTAAATTCCAAAAGGTTCTTATTCCCGTCAATGGTTCAACGGAATTTAGAGAAAACGATATATTACTGCTTGATATGTCACACTCCGAAGCTGACTATCGTACTTTTCTAAATACCAATAATCTTGAACCTAAGGTATTGCGTGGTGAATATTTTTCAGAACAAGTTAAAGAGGTCGGTATGGCTGAAGTTGCCTTATTACCGGAATCAAGCTTATGTGGTAAAACACTTAATGAAATCGATTTTCGTAGTAAATATTTTTTGACCGTAATCGGTATTTGGCGCAATCATGCTCCTGTTGAAACTAATAACTTATTCCAAGAACGATTAGAAATGAGTGATACCCTGTTAGTCTGTGGAGATTGGGGATCAATTCAAAAACTACAAACCCGTACCAGTGATTTTGTAGTACTCGATTATCCTTCCGATATCGATGACATTGCTCCAGCAAGCTCACAAGCTTATGCTGCCTTAATTAATTTAGCTATCATGATTATATTAATGGTAACCGGTATTGTGCCAAATGTTGTTGCAGCACTTATTGCCTGTTTATTAATGGGCGCAACAAAATGCATTGATATGACTAATGCCTACAAGTCAATACACTGGCCAACATTAATTTTAATTATAGGGATGATGCCTTTTGCATTAGCACTAAATAAAACTGGTGGTATATCACTCATTTCGGCTTGGCTTGAAGTCCATTTACGATCTTTTGGTCCATATATGGTACTTACCTTTGTTTTTTTATTATGTTCAATTGTCGGATTATTTATTTCTAATACAGCGACCGCCATATTAATCGCGCCAATTGCGATTGATTTAGCCTTAAAATTTGGTTATTCCCCTTATCCATTCGCTATGACTGTTGCCATCGCAACCTCTGCGTCGTTTATCACACCCGTTTCTTCGCCAGTTAAAACGATGGTAGTTGCGCCTGGGGGGTATAGTTTTAGTGATTTTGTTAAAGTTGGCGTACCATTAACCTTTTTAGTGATGGCGGTTGATATTGCTTTAGTGCCAATATTCTTCCCGTTTTAAAGCTTAACGGCTATAATGATTGATAACTGATAATATTAATACATACTTCACGAAATTAATGAATAGGAGAATTAAAAAATGATGAATTTTCTACAAACTATTTTAGCTCTAGCGGTTGCAGCCGCGATTATTATCGGTTTACTGACTTTTATCGGATTACTGGCTAAGTTTCAATGTTATAGAACTATAAAACAAGTTGAATCTGGCAAAATGAGTGATGCCACACTGATGCGCCGTTATAATATGACCAAAAAATATAAAGACAGTGTTTTTTGGACATTTTTTAATTATGGTATTTACTATAAATACGGTAAGAAATTAAATCAAAAAGTTTTTGAAGTTTTTAAAGAATGTATGATTAAACGAAATCTACCTTTATAAAATTTTTACTTATTCTCTATCTTGAAGCAAAGGCGCTAATTATCAATTAAGCGCCTTTCTGTTTAAAGATTCTCAAGAAAATTTCAGTTATAATGCCACTCATTATTTTCTGATTATGGATAAAGATACATGCCACAAAATATCAAGCCATTAAACATTATTTTTGCAGGTACCCCTGATTTTGCAGCCAAACACCTACAAGCTTTAATCGAAGCGAAACATAATGTGATAGCTGTTTTTACTCAGCCCGATCGTCCTGCTGGGCGTGGTAATAAGTTAACGGCAAGTCCGGTTAAACAATTAGCCATCGAAAATCATCTTCCGGTTTATCAACCAGCTACACTCAAAACTGAAGAAAATCAAAAAATCATTGCTGAGCTCAATGCCGACATTATGATTGTGGTGGCATATGGTCTTATTTTACCGCAAGCTGTGCTTAATATGCCTAAACTAGGTTGTTTAAATGTGCATGGTTCATTATTACCAAGATGGCGCGGCGCAGCTCCTATTCAACGCGCTTGTTGGGCAGGTGATACTTTAACCGGTATTACGATTATGCAAATGGATGCCGGGCTTGATACGGGTGATATGTTATATAAGCTCACCTGTCCAATTGAACCTTCTGATACCAGTGCAACGTTATATAACAAACTGGCACAATTAGGTCCACAAGGACTACTTGATACCTTAACACTAATTACCGAAGGAAAAATCCAACCCGAAAAACAAGATCCATCACAGGTTACTTACGCTGAAAAATTATCTAAACAAGAAGCTAAACTTGATTGGAACCTATCGGCACAGCAACTTGAACGTTGCATTCGCGCCTTTAATCCTTGGCCTGTGAGTTATTTTGACGTTAATGGCGAGCCAGTAAAGGTATGGCAAGCAGAAGTGATAAAAACATCCAACAATCAACCTGTTGGCACTATTTTACAAGCGGATAAAAAAGGAATATGTATTGCAACAAGTGATGGCGCATTAAATATGACACTTTTACAACCTGCTGGTAAAAAACCAATGTCTGCTCAAGATCTATTGAACTCTCGCAAAGCATGGTTTGAAGTAGGTAAGATACTGGGGAAATAGTTAAAAAGATATTGCAGGATAAATTCCTGTAATATTATCGTTTTTTGGCTAACAGCGTCGCAAAGCGGAGCTTTATTCGGTTGCCATGGATATCCGTTTTATGCAGTTCGCCAACATCTTCATTGTATTTTAGGATGTCCCAATTTTGATAATAATTAAGTAACTCATTCTCTTTAAACGTAAACGAAAATCCTACAGTGCAAGGAAAATCATCAGTTGACATAGCGCAAACAATTAAATTATAACCACCCGTTTTAGTTATGTTTTGCATATTATGAATGATATCGGGAATTCTATCTGGTTGTAAAAACATCATTACAACAGTTGAAATAATTAAATCGTAGTTACCTTTTAAATTAGCCTGGTTAATATCATAAATAGATGCATTGATATGCGATAAATGATCGTTTGCAATAATTTCTTGTAAATTACTAATACTCATTTCTGACTTATCAACGGCATCAACATCAAAACCAAGTAGCTGTAGATAGAGTGAATTACGACCTGAACCACAACCTAAATCTAGCGCTTTTCCGGCCTGAATGATTTGACAGACTTCCAACACGTCAGAATGGGTTTTAGTCATCTGATATTTTTTCTGGCTATAATCCTCAGGTTGACAATAAAAAGCCAACTGGCACTGCAAATCATCTGAAACTTGAGCTATTCGATGCCATTGCTGAGGCTCAATAAATGGAGGCTGATGTTCAACATCAAAAACATATTGAGAAACGATATCGCCTTGCTCGGTTAACATATCAAAATTGATATGACCTTTTATAATGTTTAATTTTGCCCAAGTGCCTAGTTGTGTATTATGTTTTTCACGAAACAAATCGGGTAACGTTTTTGCATCCCAAACAGGAAACGTTTTGTAGCAAACTAAATCTTTATCTTTCATCACGAAGTACCAACAATGCTATCTAATAGTTGATTATTATAGTCAAGTATTAACCCAATAAACAACTTACTTTTTATAAATAAAATGATGTTTAAATCAGGAAAAATAAATTTATAGTAGCGAAGTTAACTATATCAACATATAATCATCAGCATTCTAAAATATAGAGTAATAAATATTAGAGGAACAATTTATGGGATTTTTAACAGGTAAACGCATACTGGTTACCGGCGTTGCAAGTAATCGTTCTATTGCTTACGGTATTGCAAAAGCGATGCACCGTGAAGGCGCAGAATTAGCTTTTACTTATCAAAGCGAAAAATTAAAAGGCCGTGTTGAAGAGTTTGCTGCTGATTTTAATTCTAAAATCGTTTTACCTTGTGATGTCGCGCATGATGAAAGCATCACAACATTATTTACAGAGCTAGCTAAAACTTGGGATAAATTCGATGGTTTTGTTCATGCAATCGCCTTCGCACCAGGTGATCAATTAGATGGTGATTATGTTAATGCGGTAACGCGTGAAGGTTTTGCCATTGCGCATGATATTAGCTCTTATAGCTTTGTTGCGATGGCTAAAGCTTGTCGTTCAATGCTAAATCCTAACTCAGCATTAGTCACGCTTTCTTATTTAGGCGCTGAACGTGCAATTCCTAATTATAATGTTATGGGTCTTGCTAAAGCATCTTTAGAAGCAAATGTACGTTATATGGCAAATGCAATGGGACCTGAAGGTATTCGTGTCAATGCCATTTCTGCTGGCCCTATTCGTACTTTAGCCGCATCAGGCATTAAAGACTTTAAAAAGATGTTATCACATTGTGAATCAGTAACGCCTATTCGTCGTACAGTAACGATTGAAGATGTCGGTAATTCAGCAGCATTCTTATGTTCAAATTTATCGTCAGGCATTACGGGTGAAGTCATCCATGTTGATGGTGGCTTTAGCATCGCGGCGATGAATGAGTTAGAACTTAAATAAGTTATCGATTCAGTTATAAAAACGCTAAAATACTCCCACCCCATTGGTGGGAGTATCGTTCTAGGCATTAATTAATGTTTAATTATCTTAAAGCCATAATAAATTAAAATAGCCTTATTAATTTGCTAAATAACGACAAAGATAAGCTGTCGCTTCAACAACCTGAACATCAAATTTGCTTTCACCAGCAACATGAAAAACTTGTCCTGCTTGGAAAACTTGCCAATCATCGGCTGTAGGTAGTAACACCTTAAGCGAACCCGTTATAACTGTCATTTCTTCAGGATTGATAGTACTAAAAATGTATTCGCCCGGTAACATTACACCAACAGAAGCAGAACCAGCCGAAGCATTTTCAAAACTAATTGATTTAACTTTACCATCAAAATATTCATTAACATTTAACATTGTGATACCTACCCGTTATTTTCTATATCGTAAATTTAACTGATTGCAAACTTCTGATTTAAGTCTACAAATTCGAATCATCATTTCCTAATACACTATAATTTACTGTCATATACAGTTAAGGTAAATAAGATTTTTACAAGGCCATATAAAATAACCAATTTAGCAATAACGTAAATTTTGATAAATTAATTTTTTATAAAAACCTTATTTAGTTTCATCTTAAACATAGTGATTTGTAATAAACTTAAGAAAATAGCATACAGATGGAGTTTTTTCCGTTAAAATCTATGCCAATTTGCGCAATACAAGTTTGTTGGAGAAAATATGAAAATAGCAAAAAACACGGTGGTTAGTTTAGCTTATCAAGTTAGAACAAAAGATGGGGTTTTAGTTGATGAAGCAACAGCGGCTGCACCACTTGAATATTTACAAGGTGCAGGAAACTTATTACAAGACCTTGAAAATGCCTTAGAAGGCCATCAAGTTGGTGATAAATTTGATGTTGAAATCATCAATGCCTATGGAGATTTTAACGATGCTTTAGTACAAAACGTTCCTCGTGATGTTTTTGTAGGCGTTGATGAATTAGAAGTTGGTATGCGTTTTTTTGCTGATACCGACCATGGCTCATTACCGGTTGAAATCACAGCTATTGATGGCGATACAGTGACTATTGATGGTAATCATATGTTAGCAGGACAAGATCTACAATTTAATGTTGAAGTATTAGCGGTTCGTGAAGCAACAGAAGAAGAGATAGCACATGGACACATTCACGGTGCACACGGGCACGACCATGGACATGGTGGTTGCGGTTGTGGTGGCCACGATGATGAAGATGAAGATACAGGTTGCTGTGGCGGTGGTCATGGTGGCTGTGGTTGTCATTAATTCACCGAACAAAATTCATTACAAAAGCGCCTGTCGGCGCTTTTTTTCGTAAAGAATTCATGTATTTTGTGATTAATTTCCCAAAATTTTAAATTGGGCCTTTATACTTCCTTCTTTTTATCAATAATTTATTCTTATTTTGGAATAAATTACTAATTATGTCCTCACCCTCGCCAACATTAATGCCTCGTGAAAAACTCTTACGTTTTGGGGTTGAAACATTAAGTGATGCTGAATTGCTCGCCTTATTTTTACGTACAGGTACGCGAAATATACCTGTTTTAGAATTATCACAAAAATTATTAAATGAATTTGGTTCTTTTTATAATTTAATTAATGCAAGTCACAGTGATTTTTGTAAAAAACATGGTTTAGGTACCGCCAAATACACACAACTAAAGGCGGTTGTCGAACTTTCACATCGCTATCTTAAAGTGAAAATAATGAAAGAAAATTCCCTTACTTCACCTTCTTTAACTCATCATTATTTAGCAAGTCGATTAGCAAACAAAGATCGTGAAATTTTTATGGTGATTTTTTTAGATAACCAAAATCATGTAATTACTGCAGAAGAAATGTTTACTGGTACCTATAACTGTGTAGAAGTTCATCCACGCGAAATTGCTAGACAGGCATTACAGTATAATGCAGCTGCATTAATTCTAGCGCATAATCACCCTTCTGGTATTGCAGAGCCCAGTCAAGCCGATCGCGTCCTGACACAAAAGATTGAACAAGTTTGTGAATTAATTGATATTCGGATTCTTGATCATCTTGTGATAGGTAAAGGACAATATGTGTCATTTGCTGAACGAGGATGGATTTAATAACCATTTTTACTTACAATGTATCTTTACCTACACACTCTTATTAAAGATCTTATGAAACAACGATTAGAATTATTAGAAACCAAAGTAGCATTTCAAGATATGACCATTGAAGAACTCAATCAGATGGTCATGCACCTACAAGCTGATATTAGCAAATTAAAAGAACAATTAATGCTTTTATCACAAAAAATACAAGCAAATCAGTCATCTAATATTGCCAGCTTAGCAGAAGAAACACCACCCCCACATTATTAAACGACCTTGAAATTAACCTATTTTTATTTAAGAACAATTAAAATTAATCAACAAAACAGACAGTAAGCTTAATATATTTTAATTACGTGAAATTAATTGAAGTATTAAAACGACTTTAGTATAGCTAACAATATAACAACTGTATGTCAGATAAAATATCGAAAACTATAAACAATTTATTCCAATTATTTGTTTAGGAAACTTATCAAAGCAACCATTACGATAGTGGTTGTCTAAAATCATCAAGTTTGTTTATTAAAGATGAAGGTATAAAAGTTAAATTCAGCTCAATAAAAAACCGGCTTAATTGCCGGTTTTAGTTCTCAATGAGTTAAATTTTTTATTCAGCTGCTGCTTCTGCTTCTACTGCAGGGCGATCAACTAATTCAATATAAGCCATTGGTGCATTATCTCCATCGCGGAAACCACATTTTAAAATACGTACATAACCACCAGGACGGGTAGCAAAACGTGGACCTAAATCTGAAAATAATTTTTTCACTGTATCTTTATCACGGATACGAGCAAAAGCCAAACGGCGATTAGCTACGCTATCGCTTTTGGCTAGCGTAATTAACGGTTCAACAACACGACGCAACTCTTTTGCTTTAGGCAATGTAGTTTTGATGATTTCATGTTCAACAAGTGAACTAGTCATGTTACGAAACATTGCTTGACGATGGCTGCTATTTCGGTTCAGTTGACGACCACTTTTACGATGGCGCATAACTTTATCCTTCTTATATAAATTTTATCTTAGTCTTCAACAATACTTGCTGGTGGCCAGTTCTCAAGACGCATGCCTAAAGATAAACCACGAGAAGCGAGCACATCCTTAATTTCAGTAAGCGATTTCTTACCAAGATTAGGGGTTTTAAGTAGCTCAACTTCGGTACGTTGTACTAAATCACCAATATAATGAACTGCTTCTGCTTTTAAGCAATTAGCAGACCGAACAGTTAATTCGAGATCATCTACTGGACGTAGAAGAATCGGATCAAATTCCGGTTTATCTTCTTTAACTTCAGGTTGACGTACATCACGTAAATCAACGAAAGCTTCAAGTTGTTCAGCCAAAATAGTTGATGCGCGACGAATAGATTCTTCTGGATCAATGGTACCATTGGTTTCCATATCGATAACCAGTTTATCTAAATCGGTACGTTGTTCCACACGAGCCGCATCGACAGAATATGCAATGCGCTCAACTGGGCTATAACAAGCATCAACTAATAGACGACCAATTGGTCGCTCTTCATCTTCTGACTTAACGCGAGCAGAAGCAGGGACATAACCACGTCCTCGTTGTACACGAATACGCATACTAATTGAAGCATTGGCATCAGTAAGATGACAAATTACTAAATCAGGATTAACAATTTCAACATCACCATCATGAGTGATATCCGATGCAGTAACTGCACCAATACCTGATTTATTTAAAGTCAGCATAACATCATCTTTAGTATGCACACGTACTGCTAATTTTTTCAAATTAAGCAGAATATCAAGTACATCTTCTTGAACGCCTTCTTTAGTACTATACTCATGCAGAACACCGTCAATTTCAACTTCGGTTACTGCATATCCCGGCATAGATGATAATAAAATGCGGCGTAGTGCATTACCTAAAGTATGTCCAAAACCACGCTCAAGTGGCTCTAAAGTCACTTTTGCATGAGTTGGGCTGTATTGAACAACATCAACTAGGTGAGGTTTTAAAAACTCTGTTACAGAACCCTGCATTATGTCCTCTCTTAAGTGCTAAACTTTACTTAGAGTAAAGTTCGACGATCAAATGTTCGTTGATGTCAGCAGATAAATCTGAACGTTCTGGTAAGCGTTTGAATACACCTTCCATTTTGCTAGCATCAACTTCTAACCATGTTGGTTTTTCACGTTGTTCAGCTAACTCTAAAGCGGCTTTAATACGTGCTTGTTTTTTTGATTTTTCACGAACACTAATCACATCTTCAGGCGAAACTTGATAAGACGCAATGTTCACAACGTGACCATTAACAAGAACAGCTTTATGACTAACTAACTGACGAGCTTCAGCACGAGTTGCACCAAATCCCATACGATAAACAACGTTATCTAAACGACGTTCTAAAAGACCAAGTAGGTTTTCACCAGTATTGCCTTTAATACGCGCAGCATTTTTATAGTAATTACGGAATTGACGTTCTAAAATTCCATAAATACGTCTAACTTTTTGTTTTTCACGTAACTGAACACCATAATCGGATAAACGCGGTTTACGCGCACCATGTTGTCCAGGCGCTTGTTCTAACTTACATTTACTGTCAACCGCTCGGACACCAGATTTAAGGAATAAATCAGTACCTTCACGACGACTTAATTTGAGCTTTGGTCCCAAATATCTTGCCATTTTATTTCTCCAATAATCCTATAAACATTCGATGTTTAATAAATAATTAAACACGACGTTTCTTTGGTGGACGACAACCGTTATGAGGGATCGGAGTAACATCAGTAATGTTAGTGATACGATAACCCGCAGCATTTAATGCACGAATTGTTGACTCACGACCAGGACCAGGTCCTTTTACCATAACTTCTAGATTCTTAATTCCGTAGTCTTTTACGGCTTCTGCACAACGCTCTGCGGCCACTTGAGCTGCGAACGGAGTTGACTTACGAGAGCCACGGAAACCAGAACCACCAGCGGTTGCCCAACCCAACGCATTACCTTGACGATCGGTAATAGTTACGATTGTATTGTTAAATGATGCATGAATATGAGCTACACCATCAGAAACTTGCTTTTTAACACGTTTACGTGTACGAACAGGTGTCTTTGCCATTTATTATCACCTCAATTATTTCTTGATTGGCTTACGCGGTCCCTTACGGGTACGAGCGTTAGTCTTAGTGCGTTGACCACGAACAGGAAGTCCACGACGGTGACGCATGCCACGATAACAACCAAGGTCTAATAAACGCTTGATACTCATAGTTACTTCACGACGTAAATCACCTTCAACAGTAAATTTAGCGACTTGTTCACGTAACTTTTCAATCTGATCTTCAGATAGTTCTCTGATCTTTACATGTTCAGGAATACCGGCTTCAGCACAAATTGTCTTAGCGCGAGTATTACCAATTCCATAAATTGCTTGTAACGCAATTACAGCATGTTGTTGATCAGGAATGTTAATGCCTGCTATACGGGCCACTATGCACTCCTTTATTGTTAATGTTAGTAAACTTACTATACTGAAAAGCCCGTTTTCAGGATACTCAAACAGCAAGTTTACAAATAAATTTAGGCTGGCTATTCTAGCCAGCTTTACTATACTTTGGCAAGTAAAATATGCAAAAGTTCAACTTTACAGTTAAATAAAATTAACCTTGACGTTGTTTATGCTTACCTTCAATGCAAATAACACGAACGATGCCATTGCGTTTGATGATTTTACAATTTCTGCATAATTTCTTGACTGAAGCACGAACTTTCATTTTTTTCTCCGTAACTTCTGGCTAACTTATCGGCCATAGCCTTTAAGGTTCGCTTTCTTTAACACTGACTCATAACGATTTGGCATCATTAAAGTCTGTACTTGTGCCATAAAATCCATGATTACAACAACCACAATTAATAAAGAGGTCCCACCAAATTGGACAGGAACTTTCATTGCACTTGTCATAAACATTGGTACCAAACATACAAAAGTAATGTAGATAGCGCCAATTAGCGTTAACCGTGTCATTACCTTGTCAATATACTTCGATGTTTGTTCACCTGGACGGATACCTGGAATAAATGCCCCAGATTTTTTTAACTGATCTGCTGTCTCTCTTGGGTTGAAAACCAATGCGGTATAGAAGAAACAGAAGAAAATAATCGCAGCTGCAAAAAAGATTATGTATAACGGTTGATCATGAGAAAAATATTGACCTATAAGAACAATAATGTATCTCCAACCTTCACCATCTCCTTGAAACCAAGAAGCCATCATAGATGGTAACATAACGATTGTTGAAGCAAATATAGCCGGAATTACACCTGCCATATTAATTTTCAATGGTAGATGTGTACTTTGTGCGGCATACACACGACGACCTTGCTGACGCTGCGCATAGTTGACGACAATACGTCGTTGACCACGTTCAACAAACACAACAAAATAAGTCACACCAACTACTAATGCGGCGACTACTAGTAATAAAATTGGATGCAATGAACCAGAACGAGCTTGTTCAATTGTTTCATATATTGCATGGGGAAGACCTGCCACAATACCCGCAAAGATAATGATTGAAATACCATTACCTACACCGCGTTCCGTGATCTGTTCACCCAACCACATAAGAAACATAGTGCCAGTAACTAAGCTAACCGATGCAATAAAATAGAAAGAAAATCCTGGATTAATCACAACATGACCATAACCAGGAATATTCGGTAGACCAGTCGCAATACCAACTGCCTGTACAATCGCTAAAGCAAGAGTGCCATAACGAGTGTATTGGCTAATTTTCTTACGACCTGATTCACCTTCTTTCTTCAATTCTGCGAGTTTAGGGCTAATGGCTGTTAATAACTGTACGATAATCGATGCAGAAATATATGGCATTATCCCTAATGCGAAAATTGAAGCACGGCTTAAAGCACCACCAGAGAACATATTGAACATACCGACAATACCATTAGATGATGCTTGTGCTAGTAAGTCCGATAACGCTTTAGTATCAATACCAGGAACCGGAATATAAGAACCTAGACGAAAAACAATAAGCGCTAAAAGCACAAATATTAAACGTCTTTTAAGCTCACCACTACCGCCTCGAGTACTTTGAAAATCTAATCCTGGTTGCTTTGCCATCTTTCTAATTATTCCTCAATTTTTCCGCCAGCAGCTTCAATTGCAGCTTTAGCACCTTTCGTTACTCGAATACCACGAACGGTAACTGGTTTAGTTACTTCACCAGATAACATGATTTTAGCATATTCGATTTGTGAATTAATCACATTTGCAACTTTTAAGCTATTTAAGTCAACAACATCACCTTCAACTTTCATTAAATCTGAAAGACGAACTTGTGCTGTTACCATAGCTTTACGTGAGGTAAAACCAAATTTTGGTAAACGACGATATAAAGGCATTTGACCACCTTCAAAGCCACGACGAACGCCGCCACCTGAACGAGATTTTTGACCTTTGATACCACGAGTACCCGTTTTACCTAATCCAGAACCGATTCCTCGACCTAGACGTTTTGGTGCATGCTTTGAACCTTCAGCAGGAGATAAAGTATTTAAACGCATTACTATTACTCCTCTACTTTAACCATGTAATAAACTTGGTTTACCATACCGCGAATCGCAGGTGTATCCTCGCGCTCAACAGTATGACCAATACGACGTAATCCTAAACCTACTAACGTTGCTTTATGCTTCGGTAGACGACCAATAGAACTACGAGTTTGTGTAATTTTAATTGTCTTTGCCATGGCTAATTACCCCAAAATTTCTTCGACGGTTTTACCACGCTTAGCAGCAACCATTTCAGGTGATTTCATGTTTTCTAAGCCATCAATTGTTGCACGAACCACGTTAATTGGGTTTGTAGAACCATATGCTTTAGCTAGAACGTTACGAACACCAGCAACTTCTAATACCGCACGCATCGCACCACCGGCGATAATACCAGTACCTTCTGATGCAGGTTGCATATAAACACGAGAACCTGTATGAGCACCTTTAACCGGATGCTGTAAAGTATCGTTGTTTAACGCAACATTAATCATATTACGACGTGCTTTTTCCATTGCTTTTTGGATTGCTGCTGGCACTTCACGTGCTTTACCATATCCAAAACCTACGCGGCCATTACCGTCACCAACAACAGTTAGTGCAGAAAAACTAAAAATACGACCACCTTTTACGGTTTTAGAAACTCGGTTAACTGCGATTAATTTTTCCTGCAGTTCACCAGCTTGTTTTTCGATGTTTGACATCTTTAACTCCTACCTTAGAACTGTAGGCCAGCTTCGCGAGCAGCATCTGCTAGCGCCTGAACTCGACCATGATATTGGAAACCTGAACGATCAAAAGAAACTTCTTTGATATCTTTCGCTAATGCACGCTCTGCGATTGCTTTACCAACTGCTGCTGCTGCATCTTTGTTTCCAGTGTATTTTAAACTTTCACTGATAGCTTTTTCTAATGTAGAAGCGGCTGCCAGTACTTCTGATCCGTTTGGTGCGATAATCTGCGCATAAATATGACGCGGAGTACGGTGAACTACTAAGCGAGTTGCAAGTAGTTCATGCATCTTACGACGCGCTTTAGTTGCACGACGGATACGAGCTGATTTCTTATCCATAGTGTTACCTTACTTTTTCTTAGCTTCTTTAGTACGCACAACTTCATCTGCGTAACGAACACCTTTACCTTTATAAGGTTCAGGACGACGATAAGCACGGATATCTGCTGCTACTTGTCCAATTAACTGTTTATCAGCACTTTTTAGTACGATTTCAGTTTGAGAAGGACATTCAGCTGTTACACCTTTAGGTAATTGATGTTCAATTGGATGTGAATATCCAAGAGATAGACCAATTGCATTACCTTTAACTTGTGCACGATAACCGACACCAACTAGCTGAAGTTTTTTAGTAAAACCTTCAGTAACACCAATAACCATTGAGTTAATCAATGCGCGCGCTGTACCTGCTTGAGCCCAAGCATTCGCAAAGCCGTCACGAGGGGCAAATTTAATTTGACCTTCTTCTTGATTAATAACAACAGCATTATTAATTGTACGAGATAACTCGCCATTTTTACCTTTAATCGTAATTACCTGACCATTGAGTTTTACCTCTACGCCAGCAGGAACAACGACAGGTGCTTTTGCAACACGAGACATTTTTTTCTCCCTTACGCTACGTAGCAGATAATTTCACCACCAAGACCTGCTTGGCGTGCTGCTCGATCAGTCATAACACCTTTAGAAGTAGAAATAACTGCGATACCTAATCCTGCCATTACTTTTGGCAATTCGTCTTTACGTTTATAAATACGTAGACCTGGACGGCTAACACGTTTAATACTTTCTACAACAGCCTTACCTTGGAAATATTTTAAAGTGATTTCCAATTCTGGTTTAGTGTCACCAACTACTTTATAGTCCCCGATATAACCTTCTTCTTTTAGCACATTGGCAATTGCCACTTTTAGCTTAGAGGAAGGCATGGTGACTGCAACTTTATTCGCAGCTTGACCGTTACGAATGCGGGTCAACATATCTGCTATAGGATCTTGCATGCTCATCTATAACACTCCCCTGATTACCAACTTGCCTTTTTAAGACCTGGAATCTCACCACGCATGGCTGACTCACGGACCTTAATACGGCTTAAACCAAACTTACGAAGGACGCCATGAGGACGACCGGTTTGACGACAACGACGACGTTGACGTGATGGACTAGAATCACGAGGAAGCGTTTGCAATTTAAGCACTGCATTCCAACGATCTTCATCTGATGCATTAAGATCAGAGATAATCGCTTTTAATTCTTGACGCTTCGCAAAATATCTTTCTGCTAGCTTTACGCGTTTCTTATCGCGTTCAATCATTGATTGTTTAGCCATTATGCCCTACCTTACTTACGAAATGGGAAGTTAAAGGCAGATAATAAAGCTCGGCCTTCTTCATCTGATTGTGCACTTGTTGTGATAGTAATATCTAAACCACGAACACGATCAACTTTATCATAATCGATTTCAGGGAAAACGATTTGTTCTCGAATACCCATGCTATAATTGCCACGACCATCAAAAGATTTTGCGCTTAAACCACGAAAATCTCGAGTACGAGGAAGAGCAATATAAACTAGACGTTCAAAAAATTCCCACATACGTTCGCCACGTAAAGTGACTTTACAACCAATAGGATACCCTTGACGGATTTTAAAACCAGCAACTGATTTGCGTGCTTTAGTGACAAGTGGTTTTTGACCACTGATTGCTGCTAAGTCAGCAACTGCATTATCTAATAATTTCTTATCAGTAATTGCTTCACCCACACCCATATTCAAGGTGATCTTTTCGATCCGAGGGACTTGCATGACAGATTTGTAGCCAAACTGGTCTTGCAGTTTATTTACTACCTGTGCTTTGTAGTAATCATGCAGTTTCGCCATCGTACACTCCAAATTACTTAATTGATTAATTCATTAGTAGACTTATAAAAACGGACTTTTTTTCCGTCTTCAAAACGAAAGCCTACGCGATCTGCTTTGCCTGTAGCTGGGTTAAAAATTGCTACGTTAGAAACATTAATAGCTGCTTCTTTCTCAACAATTCCACCATCTTGATTTAATGCAGGTACTGGTTTTTGGTGTTTTTTCACCAAATTGATACCTTCAACAATCACTTTGCCTGTAGACAAAACACTTTTTACTTTACCGCGTTTACCTTTATCTTTACCGGTTAACACGATAACTTCATCTTCTCGACGGATTTTCGCTGCCATTACCCGCTCCTTACAGTACTTCTGGTGCTAATGAAATGATCTTCATAAACTTCTCAGAACGAAGTTCACGAGTGACCGGTCCAAAAATACGCGTACCAATCGGTTGCTCACTGTTATTATTTAAAATAACACACGCATTGCGATCGAAACGAATGACAGATCCATCAGGACGACGAACACCTTTTCTAGTGCGCACAACCACAGCTTTAAGTACATCACCTTTCTTTACTTTACCACGTGGAATTGCTTCTTTAATGGTAACTTTGATGATATCACCAACCGCTGCATAACGACGGTGCGATCCACCGAGAACCTTGATACACATTACACTACGTGCGCCAGAGTTATCGGCAACATCTAGCCTAGTCTGTTCTTGGATCATTTTAATGCTCCGTATAAATAAATTATTGTCTAATCTACCTTCATCCACCTCAACTACCATGGATAAGAATAGACAACCAAAAACCCACATATGTGAGGGCGCATAGTATAACACCACTCAAATAAAATGGATAGCATAAAATAAACGGCCGATGAGCCGTTTATTATATTATGTACAGTTTTTAATCAAAAAGATTAACTAACTGCTTTTTCTACGATTCGAACAAGAGTCCAAGATTTGGTTTTTGATAATGGACGACACTCTTTAATTTCTACAGTATCACCAATACCACACTCGTTGTTTTCATCATGTACATGCAATTTAGTCGTACGTTTAATGAACTTACCATATAACGGATGCTTCACTTTACGTTCAATAGCTACAGTAATAGATTTATCCATTTTGTCGCTAATAACACGACCTTGCTGAGTACGAATTTTTACTTCAGTAGTCATATTACGCACCCGCCTTCTCAGTTAATAATGTTTTAACTCGTGCAATATTACGACGCACTTGTTTTAACACATGAGTTTGTGTTAACTGACCCCCAGCTAATTGCATACGTAAGTTAAATTGCTCACGTAATAAATTAAGAAGTTCAGTATTTAACTCTTCAACGCTTTTTTCGCGTAGCTCTTTTGCTTTCATTTACATCACCGTCTTAATCACAAAGGTGGTTTTAATTGGCAGTTTTGCAGCTGCCAACGCAAATGCTTCACGAGCAACTTCTTCCGGTACTCCGTCCATTTCATAAAGGACTTTACCTGGTTGAATCTGAGCAACCCAGTATTCAACGTTACCCTTACCTTTACCCATACGCACTTCAAGTGGTTTTTCAGTAATTGGTTTATCAGGGAAAACTCGAATCCAGATTTTACCTTGACGCTTAACTGCACGAGTCATAGCACGACGTGCTGCTTCGATCTGGCGCGCAGTCAAACGACCACGACCCACAGCCTTAAGACCGAATGTACCGAAACTAACGTCAGTACTTACAGCAAGACCACGATTGCGGCCCTTGTGCACTTTACGGAATTTTGTACGCTTTGGTTGTAACATCAGCGACGCTCCTTATTGTTTTCGGCCTTTGCGCTGCTTTTTCGGTTGAGCAGCAGGTTGTTTTTCTGCTTGTTCAACGGCAGCCATACCACCAAGGATCTCACCTTTGAAGATCCACACTTTAACACCAATAATACCATAGGTAGTTAATGCTTCAGATGTACCATAATCGATATCAGCACGTAGAGTATGTAGAGGCACACGACCTTCACGATACCATTCACTACGTGCGATTTCAGCGCCGCCTAAACGACCACTTACTTCAACTTTGATACCTTTAGCACCCGCTTTCATTGCATTTTGTACCGCACGTTTCATTGCACGACGGAACATAACACGGCGTTCTAACTGAGAAGTAATACTGTCAGCAACTAATTTAGCGTCAAGTTCAGGTTTACGAACTTCAGCTATATTAATTTGTACTGCAACATCACGTTTCTCTTTCTTGTCTTTATATTTATTGACAATAGAAGCTACGGCATTACGTAATTTTTCAACGTCCTCGCCTTTTTTACCAATCACAATACCCGGACGAGCAGTGTGAATAGTAATGCGAACGTTAGTTTCTGCTGAACGGTCGATTACAATCTTAGAGATTGATGCTTGTGCTAATTCTTTGTTTAAGAATTCACGCACTCTAAAATCACTTTCTAAATTATCAGCGAATGTCTTTGTACCCGAATACCATGTAGATGTCCAAGGCTTGACGATGCCTAGTCGGATACCATTTGGATTTACTTTTTGACCCATTGCTATTCTCCAGCCTAGCGATCAGAGACGATCACGGTGATGTGACTCGTACGCTTCAAAATTCGATCTGCACGACCTTTTGCACGAGGCATAATACGCTTCATGGTTGGACCTTCGTCTACGAAAATTTTCGCAACTTTTAGATCATCAATATCAGCACCATCGTTATGCTCTGCATTAGCAATAGCAGACTCTAATACTTTTTTAACTAGTACAGCCGCTTTTTTATTGGTGTACGTTAAAATATCAAGTGCCTGAGACACTTTCTTACCGCGAACAAGATCTGCAACTAAGCGAACTTTTTGTGCAGAAGAACGAGCGTGGCGGTACTTTGCAATTGTTTCCATCTCTTTCTCCTACTTATTTCTTCTTAGCTTTCTTATCCGCAGCATGGCCGCGATAAGTACGAGTCGGCGCGAATTCACCCAATTTATGACCAACCATTTCGTCGGAAACATAAACTGGAACGTGCTGACGACCATTATGGACAGCGATGGTCAAACCGATCATGTTAGGAAAGATCGTTGAACGACGGGACCAAGTACGAATTGGTTTCTTGTCCCCGCTTTCCACCGCTTTCTCTACCTTCTTCAGCAAGTGTAGGTCAATAAAAGGACCCTTCTTGAGAGAACGTGGCATAGCTAATCCTCTATATTAATTATTTCTTATTGCGACGGCGAACAATATACTTATCAGTACGTTTGTTGCTACGCGTTTTCAATCCTTTGGCTTTTTGACCCCATGGAGACACAGGATGTTTACCAAAGTTACGACCTTCACCACCACCATGTGGATGGTCTACCGGGTTCATTGCTGTACCACGAACAGTAGGACGAACACCGCGCCAACGCGAAGCACCCGCTTTACCTAGTACGCGAAGCATATGTTCTGAGTTACCCACTTCACCAATAGTGGCGCGGCAATCAGATAACACTTTACGCATTTCACCTGAACGTAGACGTAATGTTACATAAGCACCATCACGCGCAACGATTTGAACATAACTACCAGCAGAGCGAGCAAGTTGTCCGCCTTTGCCTGGTTTCATTTCAATATTATGCACGGTAGAACCGACTGGAATATTGCGCATTGGTAAACAGTTACCTGTTTTAATTGATGCATCAACACCAGATTGGATCTGATCACCTGCTTTTAAGCCTTTAGGCGCTAAAATATAACGACGTTCACCGTCTTTATATAGAACCAATGCAATATTTGCACTACGGTTCGGATCATATTCCAAACGTTCAACAACTGCTGGAATACCATCTTTATTACGCTTAAAGTCGACAATACGATAATGTTGTTTATGACCACCACCGATATGACGGGTAGTGATACGACCATTATTATTGCGACCACCAGTTTTGCTTTTTGAATCAAGCAACGGTGCATAAGGCTTACCTTTATGCAACTCTGGGTTAACCACTTTAACAACGTGGCGACGACCCGGAGATGTAGGTTTACACTTAACAACTGCCATTGTTCTTACTCCTCCGAATTACTCAGCGACGCCAGCAAGGTCTAAGTTTTGACCTTCTGCTAAAGTAACGTAAGCTTTTTTCCAGTCGCTACGGCGACCGATTTGTTGACCACGACGTTTTACTTTGCCTTTAACAACAAGCGTATTTACGTCATCTACTTTAACTTCAAATAGTTGTTCAACTGCGGCTTTAATCTCTCTCTTAGTAGCATCTTTAGCAACTTTCAATACTAATGTATTTGTTTTTTCCATTGAAATAGATGCTTTTTCAGAAACATGTGGTGCTCGCAGGACTTTAAGCAGACGCTCTTCACGAATCATGCTAACATCTCCTCTACTTGTTTAACGGCATCAACAGTGATAACCACTTTGTCAAATGCAATCAAACTAACTGGATCAATACCTGCCACATCACGCACATCAACTTTATGCAAGTTACGTGCTGCTAAGAAAAGATTTTCATCAACGTCAGAGGTAATGATTAGAACATCATTAAGATTCATATCATTTAATTTCTGAGTTAATAATTTAGTCTTAGGTGCTTCAACAGTAAATGTTTCAACCACAACTAAACGTTCTTGACGCACTAATTCAGAGAAAATACTCTTTAATGCACCACGATACATTTTACGGTTAACTTTTTGGCTATGATCTTGTGGTTTTGCTGCAAATGTTACACCACCACTACGCCAGATTGGGCTCTTAATAGAACCTGAACGAGCACGACCTGTGCCTTTTTGACGCCATGGTTTTTTGCCTGAACCAGCGATTTCTGCACGAGTTTTTTGTGCGCGAGAGCCTTGACGAGCAGCAGATGCATAAGCAACAACTACTTGGTGAACTAACGCTTCATTAAACTCACGTCCGAAGGTAGTTTCGGAAACAGAAAGCGCTTGCGCGTCTTTTACTACTAATTCCATCTCTATCTCCTCGACGTTAAGCCTTGATTGCTGGTTTAACAATTACGTCACTATTGATTGCGCCAGGAACCGCACCTTTAATTAATAAAAGGTTACGCTCTGCATCAACACGTACAATATCTAAGTTTTGAACAGTTACACGTTCATTACCTAGGTGACCTGCCATTTTACGACCTTTGAACACTTTACCTGGAGTTTGGTTTTGACCAATTGAGCCATGACCACGGTGTGCCAAAGAGTTACCATGGGTTGCATCTTGAGTACGGAAATTCCAACGTTTAGTTACGCCAGCAAAACCTTTACCTTTAGATGTACCAGTAACATCAACTTTTTTAACGTCTGTAAAAATATCAACGTTAATGCTTTGACCTACAGTAAATTCACCTTCTTCAAAACGGAATTCCCATAGACCACGACCAGCTTCAACGCCAGCCTTAGCGAAATGACCTGCTTCAGGTTTGTTTACGCGGCTTGCTTTTTTGCTGCCAGTAGTAACCTGAATAGCTTGATAACCATCATTTTCAAGCGTTTTTACTTGAGTAATGCGGTTACTTTGAACTTCAACTACGGTGACAGGAATAGAAACACCCTCTTCGGTGAAGATTCGTGTCATTCCTACTTTACGACCGATTAAACCAATCATTGTTTCGACCTCTCAATCATTCAGCCTAGGATTAACCTAAACTGATCTGCACATCAACACCGGCAGCAAGATCTAGACGCATTAAAGCATCAACTGTTTTTTCAGTTGGCTCAACAATATCAACTAGACGTTTGTGAGTGCGAATCTCATATTGATCACGCGCGTCTTTATTAACGTGCGGAGAAATCAATACGGTAAAACGCTCTTTGCGTGTCGGTAATGGAATAGGACCACGAACTTGTGCGCCTGTGCGCTTCGCAGTTTCTACAATTTCAGCAGTTGATTGATCTATCAAACGATGATCAAACGCTTTTAACCGGATACGGATTCTTTGGTTCGACATGAGACCAGAGCTCCACTATTTAAAAGTTATAACAAAAGACTACTCCTCTTACCCTGTTTCGATTGACAGGAGAGTGTAATCCGTTCTTTTTCGTAACCCCCAAATCGGGAGTATTGTTGATATAATTCAATATTATTAAATAAGGATTATATCTTCATACGCATTTGCTTATCAAAAATTCAACAAACAAAGTGCGTCAATTATACGTAAATAATTAACTAATGCAAGGAGTAATTCATAAAGAGTAACGATAATGACTTTAACAAATCAAACAAATATTTTTAGGATTACAGGTACTAAAGCGATAATACCTAAAGGAAGTGCATTAAATAAATATAGCTATTCTTCCTTTAGACTAAAAATTTAATAGTAATTATTTAATATGGCAATAATTTATTGCTATTTCTGATGCTAATTTAGCATTATTAAAGACGAGATTGATATTAGCTTCTAAACTATTACCACCCGTTATTTCTACCACTTTTGCTAACAAGAATGGCGTGGTTTCTTTACCTTTAATCCCTTTCTCAACCGACTCTTGTAACGCTTTTTCAATCGCAACGGAAATAATTTGCTCATCCATTGCATATTGTTCAGGAATAGGGTTTGCAACCACAACGCCACCCTTTAAACCCAAATCCCATTTTACGTTAATCATGTCGGCAATCTGTTTAGCGCTATCTAGTTTTACGCTAACATCAAACGGACTAGTTCGGCTAAAGAACGACGGCAGTTTTTCGGTTTGATAACCAACCACAGGTACCCCATATGTTTCAAGGTATTCCATCGTTAGACCTAAATCTAAAATTGATTTGGCACCAGCACAAACTACAGCGACACTTGTATTAGCGAGTTCTTGAAGATCGGCTGAAATATCAAAGGTATGCTCAGCGCCACGATGAACGCCACCAAGCCCGCCGGTTGCAAAAACTCGAATACCCGCTAATTCAGCAATAATCATTGTAGCTGCAACGGTTGTCGCACCATTTTGTTTATTGGCTACAACAACTGGTAAATCACGACGGCTTACTTTTGTTACATTTAATCCTTCTTTACCAAGAATGGTGATCTCTTCTTTTGATAACCCAGCTTTTAATCGACCGTTAATTACCGCAATCGTTGCAGGAATTGCGCCATTTTTTCTGACAATTTCTTCCACTTTTAATGCGGTTTCCACATTTTGCGGATAAGGCATGCCATGTGAAATAATGGTCGATTCTAAAGCAACGACAGGTTGATTATTGTCAAGCGCTTGTTTAACTTCTGGCGAGATATCGAGATATTGATTATAGGTAGATACATTATTCATGAAACAGACTCCAATATATTTTGAACACAATTAATAGATAGATTTGGATTATTGGTAAATTCAGATGATAACGTTAAAGATGAGCACGCTTGAGCAAATCTCACACTTTGATAAAAACTCATATTATCCAAATAGCCATGAGCAAGGCCAGCCAGCATCGCATCACCTGCACCTGTAACGCTAATAATTGTTGTAGGAATAGAAGCGGACCAACCTTGCTCACCATTGATTTCGCTGTAATAAACACCTTCAGCACCCGTACTGATCGCTATACGCTGCACGCCTTGTTTATGAAACCAATCAATAACAGCTGGTATGTCTTTATCGCTATTAATTTTTATGCCACTTAACATTTCAGCTTCAAGGCGGTTAGGTTTTAAAGTATGAATATGTGATAACCAATCTTTTATTTTATGCGATTTAAAGGCTGAAACGGTATCAACAAAAATAGGGACTGAGCCTGCGTTACTGAATAACCAAGCCAAAGCCTCTGATTGTAAATTACAATCAATAATTAATAATTTTGCATGTTGAATCAATTGTTTTGACTCATTTAATAAACTTGGTGTTAACTTATCAATAATGTCCATATCGTTGATAGCTAGAATCATTTCACCAGCTTCATCTAATAGAGAAAGATAAGTTGAAGTACTATCCCCTTTTACAACGTGGCAATGATCCATATTAACGCCAGCTTTTCGCGTGTGCTCAATCAATTGCATGCCATAAAAATCATCACCTATCATAGAAACCAGATGAGTATCTTGTCCCAATAATGCTAAATTTTCAGCAATATTACGACCGACACCACCAGGTGTACAAGCAATTTTGCCTGGGTTTGAATCACCATAAACTAATTTCTTATCTGAATATCCAGTCACATCCATATTGCTCGAACCAACCACCACAATATGATTATTTTCTGATAAAATATAACCCTTTCCTTTTATATAGCCTTTTTGAGTCAGTGTCATAATATAACCTGCAACACTCGAGCGAGTGATACCTAACATGTCAGCTATTGTATGTTGTTGGATAAGCGGATTATTACGGATAATTGTTAAGATTTGCTTTTCTCTATGATTCATAAACACCTGTTTATTTTTCAGCACATGTCTATAAATCAACTATACCAAAACGATAATCAAGTTAATAGCAAAGTATTATTTTTGATAAGAAAAATGTGACAAAAATCACAACGATATCAAAATCAAAGAAAAATAGAAAAAATTAAAATCTCAAATGATAAGTAAATTAGGCGCCGCCATAAAGGCGACTGATTAATGATCTTCTTTAGCGTGGTTAAGACTATATCTTGGGATTTCAACCTCAAGATCTTCATCGGTCACTCGGGCTTGGCAACTTAAGCGACTATGCGGTTCAACACCCCACGCTTTATCCAGCATATCGTCTTCTTGTTCATCACTCTCTTCGAGTGAATCAAATCCTTTTCGAACAATACAGTGGCAAGTTGAACAAGCACAAGACATCTCACAAGCATGCTCAATTTCAATGTCATTGCGCAAAGCAACTTCTAAAATAGATTCGCCTTCTTCTGCTTCGACAGTTAATCCATCAGGACAAAGATCGGCATTAGGTAAAAAAGTAATTTTTGGCATAATAATCTCGTTAGTTAAATATCATCAACTTTATGACCAGTTAAAGCATGACGAATTGACCTATCCATTCGCTTAGCAGCAAACTCCTGTGTCACTTTATCAACAACTTTGATTTGTTTTTCAATGGCATAACTGTCATCTAATTCACTTACGGCTTGTAATTGATGTTTAGCTGCTAAAATCTGATCCAGTTCATTTTCACTTAATAAATCGGCGTCTTTATCTAAGGCGCTTTGCAAACTCTCAAGAACTCGTGCGGCTTCAACTTTTTGTTCAGCGAGCATCCTAGCTTGTTTATCTTGCTGTGCATAGCTAATAGAATCTTGAATCATGGACGCGATTTCTTTATCTGTTAACCCATAAGATGGCTTGACTTGGATCGCTGCTTCAACGCCTGTTGATTTCTCTTTTGCGGTGACACTTAACAAACCATCAGCATCAACTTGAAAAGTGACACGAATATGTGCTCCACCTGCAGGCATAGGAGGAATACCCCTTAACGTAAATCTTGCAAGTGATCGGCAATCAGCAACAGTTTCACGTTCACCTTGTAAAACATGAATCATCATCGCCGTTTGTCCGTCTTTAAATGTGGTGAATTCTTGCGCCCTCGCACAAGGAATGGTGCTATTACGTGGAATAATTTTTTCAACCAATTCGCCCATCGTTTCTATCCCTAAAGACAAGGGAATAACATCAAGCAATAGCATGTCGGAATCTGGCTTATTGCCAACGAGTATATCCGCCTGTATTGCTGCACCAATAGCAACAACTTTATCCGGATCAATCGACGTTAAAGGCTCAGTTTTAAAATAATCGCCGACAAGTTTACGAACTAACGGAACGCGAGTAGAACCACCGACCATCACAACTTCAACGATATCACTTATATCAGTTTGAGCATCTTTTAATGCCCGGCGACAAACCGCCAATGTGCGTTTGACTAACGGTTCAATTAACGCTTCAAATTGTTTACGTGTTATAGTTAAAGATTGACCTTCTATGTTGACTAAAACAGAATCTTTCTGGCTTAGTGCAATTTTGATTTTAACCGCTTCATCAATAATTGTTTGGTTGATATGGGGATCAGTGTTAGTTTCTAGACCGACTTGTTTTTTTAGATAATCTGCAAGTAGTCGGTCAAAATCATCACCACCAAGTGCAGAATCGCCCCCCGTTGCTAATACTTCAAACACCCCTTTATGTAAGCGCAAGATAGAAATATCAAACGTTCCGCCACCTAAATCATAAACGGCAATCACCCCTTCTTTGCCGGAATCTAAACCATAAGCAATCGCGGCGGCGGTTGGTTCATTTAAAAGACGAAGTACATGCAATCCAGCTAACTTTGCAGCATCTTTGGTTGCTTGCCGCTGAGCATCATCAAAATAGGCAGGAACAGTAATCACCGCGCCATCAATTTCACTTTGTAATGTCTGTTTTGCTCTATTGGCTAAAGCAACTAAGATTTCGGCTGAAACCTGAATCGGATTAACTTGGCCATTAGGTAAATTTAATAAGGGTACGCCATTTTCAGTTTGTGAAAATGCGTAGGGAAAATGCGAAAATTGAATATCGGATAAACTTCTGCCCATTAACCTTTTAACAGAACTTACTGTATTTTTGGGATCGTTGGCAGCATTATCTTTAGCATTCTTTCCAACGGTAATAACCGGATTATCATCATGATCGATGCCATAATGAACAACTGATGGCAATAAAGCATTACCGTCTAAATCAGGTAAAACCTCGGATTGTCCACTACGAACTGTTGCGACGAGTGAATTTGTTGTACCAAGATCAATGCCTACCGCCACACGACGTTGATGGGGTTCTGGTGTTTGTCCTGGTTCACTGATCTGTAATAATACCATTTAATCTATCTCTGTTGACGTGCGACTAATCTTAAAATTATAAAGCAAATTGCTTTTCTTGTAACTTCTCGATTTGTTCAATCAATCTAGTGAGATAACGGATTTTATAGAGTTGATTAAGTGCAGTTTGCCAATCTTGTTTAGCAATGAGCGCTAGTAATTGATTATAAACTGTTTTTTCACGTTCAATAATTTCTGCATGAAAATCATCTAACAAGGTAAAATTAGCTTGATTTTCAATGTCATCAAGCCTTTCACGCAAAGAAAATTGCTCCATTAAAAAATCGGCATCATGAATAATGCTCTGTTCTGCTGCAATATCAAAACCTTGTAACGATAAAAAATATTCAGCCGCTTTGATCGGATTTTTTAATGTTTGATAACCATCATTAATTTTAGCCGATTTTTGTACAACAGCCGATTTTTCGCTGTCATTTGCAGTCGCAAAATTATCTGGGTGATATTGTCTTTGTAGCTGTTGATAATGAAGCGCTAACTGTTTTGAATCAACCGGCAACTGTACAGGTAACTGAAATAACACAAAGTAATTATCCATAATGATAGCTCCAACTAGACATTAAAGCTTTCGCCACAACCGCATTCATTCTTAGAATTAGGATTATTGAATTTAAAGCCTTCGTTTAAACCCTCTTTGACAAAATCAAGTTCTGTTCCATCAATATAAACTAAACTTTTTTTATCTACGATCACTTTGACATTTTTATCTTCAAAAACGCTATCATCGTCATTAATCACATCAGCAAATTCCAAGACATAAGCCATACCTGAACAACCGGATGTTTTTACACCTAACCTAAGCCCAACACCTTTTCCGCGATTAGCCAAAAAGGATTGAACTCGATTTGCTGCACTTGTTGTTAATGTGATTGCCATTAACCTTGCCCTTTCTTAGTTTTATAATCATCAATTGCGGCTTTAATTGCATCTTCGGCTAAAATTGAACAGTGAATTTTAACAGGTGGCAATGCAAGTTCTTTTGCGATATCAGTATTTTTAATCGCTTGCGCTTCATCTAACGATTTACCTTTAATCCATTCGGTGACTAAAGAGCTGGATGCTATTGCACTACCACAACCATAAGTTTTGAATTTAGCATCTTCAATAATACCCGCATCATTCACTTTGATTTGTAATCGCATTACATCGCCACACGCTGGCGCACCAACCATACCACTACCAACATTAGGATCATTTTGATCGAAAGAGCCAACATTGCGTGGGTTTTCATAATGATCAACGACTTTTTCACTATATGCCATAATTTGCTCCTAATTTTAATGGGCTGACCACTTAATTTTTGTTAGATCAACGCCATCTTTAAACATTTCCCAAAGTGGCGATAAATCTCTCAATTTGCCAATAGAATTTTTGATTAGTTTAATTACATAATCCACTTCTTCTTCAGTGCTAAAACGGCCTAATGAAAAACGGATTGAACTGTGAGCCAGTTCATCATTTAATCCTAATGCACGCAAAACATATGAAGGTTCTAAACTAGCTGAAGTACAAGCAGAGCCAGATGAAACAGCTAAATCTTTTAAAGCCATCATCAATGATTCGCCTTCAATATAAGCAAAGCTAACATTTAAGATATTGGGTGCACTGTGCTCTAACGAACCATTTAAGTAAACCTCTTCAATATCTTTTAAACCATTCCATAGGCGATTTTTAAGTGCTAATAGTCGCGGCATTTCAGTAGCCATTTCTTCTTTAGCTATGCGATAGGCTTCGCCCATCCCAACAATTTGATGCACAGGTAACGTGCCTGAGCGCATACCACGTTCATGACCACCACCATGCATTTGTGCTTCGATACGAACACGAGGTTTACGTCTTACATAAAGCCCACCAATGCCTTTAGGACCGTAAATTTTATGTCCAGAAAACGACATAAGATCGACTTTTAACTTTGTTAAATCAATCGGTAATTTACCAACACTTTGCGTTGCATCAACATGAAAAACAATACCTCGTTCTCGGCACATCTCACCGATTTTTTCAATATCTTGAACCACGCCTGTTTCATTATTAACGTGCATAATAGATACAACAGTTGTATCACTACGCATTGCAGCTGCAAGCTTATCTAAATCCAATATTCCATTAGATTCAGGGGCCAAATAAGTCACTTCATAGCCTTCTCGTTCTAATTGACGACAAGTATCAAGTACCGCTTTATGTTCCGTTTTACAGGTAATAATGTGTTTACCTTTGGCTTGATTAAAATGGGCAGCCCCTTTAATGGCTAAATTATCGGCTTCTGTAGCGCCAGAGGTAAACACAATTTCTCGTGAATCTGCACCAATTAGATCAGCAATTTGGTTTCTTGCTATATCTACCGCTTCTTCGGCCTGCCATCCAAATTTATGAGATCGAGATGCCGGATTACCAAATATACCGTCGAGTGTTAAATATTGCATCATTTTTTCAGCTACTCTAGGATCAACCGGCGTTGTCGCTGCATAATCCATATAAATAGGTAGTTTCATTTATTACTCCCAATTACAAATTCTGTATTATATATTTATTAGTTAATCCTAACTTGCTGTATGTGACTTTGACGGTCTGCTACCGCTTTAACTTCCTTATTATTCACTAATTCACTTAGTGTAATGCTTGTTAAAAAGTCATCAATGCGTTCACTTAAATCATTCCATAAACTATGTGTTAAACATCTAACACCACCTTGACAGCCATTTTGACCATGGCATTTTGTGGCGTGAACTGTTTCATCTACAGCTTTAACAATCGAACTAATTGCAATTTGATCCATACTTCGACTTAGCACGTAACCACCACCTGGTCCTCTAACACTTAGTACTAAGCCATTTTTACGTAAACGCGCAAACAATTGTTCAAGATAAGATAATGAGATTTCCTGACGTTCTGAAATATCGGCAAGTGAAACCGGACCAGAGCTTGAATGTAGTGCTACATCCAACATTGCTGTTACCGCATATCGCCCCTTTGAAGTCAATTTCATTGATCATCTCCTCTTTATATTTTGGATGTATTGTATATATCCTTTTAGTTTAGTCAAGTATTTAGTTGACTATTTTACTAGGAATTAAATATACGTTGCTTATCGACGAATAACGCTAAAATATGCTAATCTAATAAACTAATATGCTACCGGAGTTAAAGGATGAGTTTAGTATTGCGTTCTTTTTTATTGATAACTTTACTAATAGCTAATAGTAGTTTTGCAAGCAATGCTCAGACTAACTTGCGAGCTAGCTATCAAAAATGGACCAATTCTTATCAATCATTAAGTTTTGAAGAACAACAAGCTTTGCTAAACGAGTTAACAACTTATCCTCTTTATCCTTATGCTGCTGTACAATTTTTGCAAAGTAATATTAAAGTTGTTTCACCCGAATTAGTCAGAAATTTCATCACGCAATATAATGACTTTCCGTTAACTTCATCATTGATACAAGCTTACCTGGCAGAATTGACTAATCGTCAAGATTGGAACACGATTGTCAATTTTCCACAAGATGGGTCACCTGCAGCAAATTGCCGAAATCTCTATGCCCAATTACAACAAAATAGTAATAATGAGTCCATTTACAATGAAATTGAATCATTATGGATGACAGGCAAAGAACTGCCTTCAGCCTGTGACTCGCTAATTAATGCATGGTCACAAACCGGTAAACAGACCGGAAATATGATATTATTACGCATCGAACTCGCCCTTGAGTCCAACAACATAAAACTGGCACGATATTTAGCAAACACATTAGATAGTAGTTATCAAACCACAAAAAGTCATTTACTTGCTCTATTTGATAATCCACAAAAATTAAGTGAATTTTCAAAAAATATTACAGCGAGTAAATTTACTAAAAAAATTGTTCTTGCTTCCTTTGCACGTTTAGCTAAAGCTGATATGAATTTGGCCGAAGCAATTTTACCAAAACTTATTGAACAACAAGCACTAACTGAAGAAGAGCAAATTGTTTTACAAAAAAGCTTGGCTGATCGTTTCTTTAATGATTCAGCAACGCAGCAACAAATTGAGTGGCGTGATAATTTTATTGCCAAAACACATGACACGCCATTAGTTGAAAAACGTATCCGTGTCGCGATTGATAACAACGATTTTAAAGATATTGCTTATTGGTTAACACAGCTTGATCCAAAAGATCAGTTGAAAGACGATTGGCAATATTGGCAAGCACGCGTGCTACTTAACAATAATCAACGTGAACAAGCCCATACCATTTTACAAACATTAAGCAATAATCGAGGCTTTTACGGTATGATTAGTGCACAAACACTTAATCAACCTTATATACTTGTCAATTTATCACAAGACCTTTCAGCTGCAGAACGTAGCAAATTAAATACTCAATATGATAGTCAAGCATTTATCAAAAGAATTAATGAATTACGTTTTTTAGGCATGATATCAGAGTCAAACCGTGAATGGCGATATGCATTAAGGAATCTACCCAATAATGATTATTTACAGTTAGCTAGATACGCTTACCAAAAAGGATGGGGCGATCTCAGTATCCAAGCAACAATCTCGGGAAAATTATGGGATAATTGGACAGAAAGGCTCCCAATTATGTATCAAAACTTATATAACAATGCATTAAAAGACAAAGTTATACCGCTTTCTTACGCATTAGCTATCTCGCGCCAAGAAAGCGCACTTGATACCACAATACAATCTCCCGTCGGTGCAAGTGGTTTAATGCAACTTATGCCGGCAACAGCTAAAGATACAGCTAAAAAAATGGGTTATGTAACCTATATCTCCCCTGCTCAATTATTTGATCCTGAAATCAATATACAACTTGGAACTTACTATCTAAATAGTGTCTATTTACAAAATAATAATAATCGTATTTTATCCTCTAGTGCTTATAATGCCGGCCCTAATCGTGTAAAAAAATGGCTTAATAAAAGTGGCGGCAAACTTGATGCTGTCTCATTTATTGATAGTATCCCTTTTACCGAAACCCGTAATTACGTGAAAAATGTATTAACTTATGATTACATTTACAAAACCATTTTAAAGCAAGAAAACGTAGGGATTCTAACCACAATTGAATTTAACCAACAATATTAATGACGAACAAGATGAAAAATAAAGAATGGCAACAAACCGTTGAAATATTACATCAAGCATTTAATGATGGCTATTCGCTTGATATATTAAAACTCCTATTAACTGCCGATGAACGAGATGCATTAATTACCCGAGTAAAAATTGTCCATGCTTTGTTAGATGGTTCAATTAATCAGCGTCAATTAAAAGAACAGCTTGGCATTGGTATTGCCACTGTCACTCGTGGTTCAAATAGTCTAAAAGAAGCATCGCCTGAATTTAAATATTGGTTAGAACAAAACTTATTAAATGACTAGTAAAAAAGGGAATGAAACAATTTTATCCACCATTTTTTTGGCGAATTTCATTTTCAGTAATGACGGGCACACAATAATCACACTCAATGCGTTGAAGATTTTTGACTGATTTAACCGAATCATCATGCAAATTATGATGAATTTCAATTAAACACCCTGAACGTAAACGAACTTTTAATGCAGGCATAGCAGCCAAGTGGACTTGCGAAATAAAATCTTTAAAATTTTCTGGTGGTCCGAAATATTTAAAACAAAGATACAATCCACCTTCACTTACAAATTGTTCAATATGTTCAAGGTTATTATTGTGTTCTAATGCAATAGTATAAAAAAGTTCTTGCTCATTGGCATTATCTTTACTTTTTAGTATTCGATTAAATGCATAAATTCTTTCTGGCAACGCTTCATTTTTATTAGCATAACGCGTTAAATAATTATGAAAAAATTGCACTCTTAATTTAATCTCTTCATCTAATAATTTACTTAGATTACAGTTATTTTTATAAGTAATTCCCCAAAAAGTCTGTTTAGGCATAGTGACAAATGTGGGTTCAGGCAGCGACAATCGCGTCTTATTGAGTTCAATGGCTGGCGTTAATCCTGTTGGATCCCAATATTCACTACGCCTATAACTTGCCGGTGTTTCATTAAATTGTTTTTTAAATGAACGGGTAAAAGTTTGTTGGGAATCAAAACGATATTGCATTGCAATATCTAATATAGGTTTACTGGTCATTCGTAAAGAAAGTGCAGCGTAAGTTAACCTTCGATGACGAATATAAGTACCAAGCACTTGACCGGTTACTTCTTTAAACATTCGTTGTAAATGCCATTTAGAATAACCTGATTTTTGCGAAACATTATCTATAGATAATGGCTGCTCCAGATTTTTCTCAATCCAAACGATAAGATCTGAAATAATACTAACTTGATTCATAAAACCCCATCATAAAGTGAATTGGCAAACAGCATTTGATTATGACTTAATCTTAGCAATAAGCAAGATTAAATTAGAAATTATTTTAACAATAAGAGTGGCTTCCGGCTTGATGTTCAGTAATATCTTTCACCCCTGCTAATTCTGGAAATTCGGCCAGTAACTGCTTCTCGATTCCTTCTTTTAAGGTATAATCCACCATCGAACAACCATTACAACCTCCACCAAATTGTAATATGGCATAATTATCTTCTGTCAACTCAACCAAGCTCACATGACCACCATGGCTAGCAAGTTGCGGATTAACTTGAGCTTGAATCAGATAATTAACGCGCTCGATTAACGGTGCATCATCTGCAACTTTCTTCATTTTTGAGTTTGGTGCTTTTAATGTTAATTGTGAGCCAAGTTCGTCGGTTACATAATCAATCACTGTCTCTTCCAAAAATGGAGCACTGATCTCATCAATATAAACAGAAAAACCATCTTGCTTTTCTTCAATATCACTCTCTTCAACAGTATCAGCGGGACAATATGACACGCCACATTCCGCTGTTGCGGTACCAGGATTGATAACAAACACCCGAATTTGTGTTCCATCCGCTTGATTAGCAAGCAATTTTTTAAAATGCTGTTGAGCTGCTTGAGAAATGGTAATAATAGACATAAACCCCTCACTTTGATGCCGGTTATTCAATGAATAATTATGAGCATCACTGATTATAATAGTTGACTAACTCTGTTGGTTATTATAGGGATTGTTTATGATTTTACAATACTGTGCGACATAAACAAATGACTTGAACACTTATTGCACCGCAGTTTTTCAATTGTTGACTAATAACATTTATAGTATTGGCGGTAGTGACTATATCATCTATCAGCATAACAGATTGATTAGTAAGATCTTCCCGACAAAAATAGAGGGTATCAACATTATCAATTCGTTGTTGCAATGAAAGTGTTTTTTGATCTAAAGCTCGCTGTTTACGATATAATAAATGCGGATAAAAATCACGACCTAACCACTTAGCAATGGGGTTAGCCAATAATTCGGCTTGATTATAACCACGAGACCAATATCGTAAATGATGTAACGGGACACATGTCACTAAATCGGGTTTCATTAACCCGTCTACTTCTCGTTGTTGATACCACGCTAAAAACATCAATCTAGCTAATGCTAAAGCAAATTCAGTTTTATGATAAAACTTTAACTGGTGAATAAGTTTTTTCAATGGATTAATATAATCACTCACTGCTATAAGCTTGTCATACTTTGGTTTATTGTCTCGACAACGGTAACAGATCTCAGTAAATAAAGAGTGTGGTAAGCAACATTGCTGACACACTTTATTTAACTTAGGTAAATTGTTCACACATTGACAACAAATGCCATGATGGCTTAAAGCTAATGGCATATTACATAAAATACAACGCATGAGTTCTCATTCTATTTCAAAATACAATTCAACAAAATAAATGTGGCATTTAAATGTTTCTATTTAATTAAAGCTATGTGAGGAATGCTAATAGTTAATTAAAGATAACAACTTTAAATAAGTCATACGATATAGAACAGTATTATTGTGAACTAAAACTCAAATTTTTATCTTATTTTACATATTTGTCATTTAAAATAGTTTAATATTCGGTATAATCTGCCAACTAAATTGGATAAGGAATTTAATATATGAATAAAATCAAAATGTTATTTGCTTCATTGTTGTTAACAATGGCTACTACTTTTGCTTATGCTGATACAAAAGTACTATTACAAACCAGTATGGGTGATATCGAAATTGAATTAGACAGCGAACATGCGCCTATTTCTAGCAAAAATTTTATTGATTATGTCAAAAGCGGATTTTATGAAAATTTAACTTTCCACCGTGTTATCCCAGGTTTTATGATCCAAGGTGGTGGCGCAGATGATCAATTAAAATTCAAAGATAATACTACTCCAATTCAAAATGAAGCAAATAACGGTCTAAAAAATGATCGTGGCACTATTGCCATGGCAAGAACCAGTGAAATCAACAGTGCAACTAGCCAATTTTTTATTAACCTAGTAAATAATGATTTTCTTAATTATCAATCACCAGAAAAATATGGTTATGCAGTATTTGGTAAAGTAATTAAAGGAATGGATGTGGTTGATAAAATTGCCGCGGTACCAACTAAACGTATGGGACCTCACCAAAATGTTCCTGTTGAACCCATTTATATTAAAAAAGCAATAGTGGTTGAAGACAAATAATTTATCCCACTTTAAATATCTAAAATATAAAAAAACCACTCTTACAGTGGTTTTTTTCAATCCTAGTTAAGTTCACTTAATAAATGTGCTATGGCGCGAACACCTACTCCGGTTGCCCCTGTTGCCCATAAGGAAGTAGCACTTTTACGAAATGTGGCTGAGCAGTCAATATGTAACCAGTTTTGTTTATAATTTTTTATAAAATGCGATAAAAATGCCGCTGCGGTGCTAGCACCTGCGGTATTAGGTAAGCCAGAGTTAGCCATATCGGCAAAAGATGAAGGAAATTGCGAACGATGAAACTCAGCTAACGGTAATCGCCAAAATGCTTCGTGTTCGGTAGTCGCACTTTCAATTAGCCGATTAGCAAATGAATCATCGAATGATAACAAGGATTGATAATCGTTACCTACGGCAATTTTTGCAGCGCCGGTTAGCGTGGCACAATCAATAATATAGTGTGGTTTATCATTATCTGCGCAAATTAATCCATCAGCTAACACTAAGCGTCCTTCCGCATCCGTGTTATCAACCTCAACTGTTTTGCCATTACGATAATGAATAATATCGCCTAATTTAAACGCATCACCACTGACTAAATTATCTGCACAACATAAATAAAGCTTAATACGGTGTTGTACACCACGAGCTATCGCTAATGCTAACGCGCCACTCACCAGTGCAGCTCCGCCCATATCAGCACGCATTGACTCCATAAAACTGCTTGGTTTTAAGCTATAGCCACCAGAATCAAAGGTAATACCTTTACCCACTAAACAAGCAATAATCGGTGCTTTAGGATCTTTGCTCGGATTATAATCAAGTTCAAGCAATGCAGCTGGTCTATCCGAGCCTTTGCCAACAGTATAAATTCCCATATAACCTTGTTCTTTTAAGGCTTCGCCTGAAATAATTTTATAAGTTACATCAGATGAATACGCACTAATTAATTTTGCACTTTGTGTTGCTAATTCAAGAGGACTTAAGGTTTCGGCTTGCTGATTAACAATATCGCGACACCAATCAATAATATCCAAACGATATTTAAGTTCTGTTTTTTCTTTGCTATTGAGTTTTGCCCACGTCACTTTATTGTTTTTTTTGGCATTACGGTAACCTAACCAAAAATGCCAAGACGCTTCTAAATCCCAACCCTCTCCTGTCAGTTTCACCGCTTTAATGCCTTGATTATCCAATTTACGCCCTGCTCGCTGAATTGCACCTAAGCGATGTTCCGACTTATAGTGTATTGTTATAGCATCATCAGAAAAGCTGAGTAAGGCATCTTTGCCCCACTGCGCTTGAGCCGGTTCATTTGAAAGAAAAATAGATAACATCGACATATTAAAAACCTCATTGATTATCAAACAACAAAACATTGACTTAATTCTAATCAGAAACATGTTAATATAGCAAGCGAAGTTAAGAATAAATAAGGAGCGGTAATGACATCAGTTATCCCTATCAAAAACAGTATCAATTTTCGTGATTTAGGTGGAATCAAGACAACTGACGGCCGTCAAATTCGATCGGGGTTGTTATACCGTGCTGGTGACTTTTCTCGCTTAACTGAAGATGAAAAAAACATTTTATCTAACCAATTAAAGCTTCATCATATTTTAGATTATCGTGATCAGCATGAAATCGATCGCTGTCCCGATAATTTATGGGCTAATACTCAATATATTAATGTCCCGGCTAATCCATTAAGTAACGAAATTACTGCAAGTTTAACTAGTGATTATGATGATATCTTTATTTTAAAAAAATATTCACCATTTGATTTTATGGTAAAACTTTATCAGTTACTTCCATTTAATAATCAGGCTTATCAACAATTAATCTCACTTTTACTTAACGCTAATGGTAAACCATTAGTTCAGCACTGTGCAGTTGGTAAAGATAGGACCGGCATTGGTGTCGCGCTAACACTTTTTGCATTAGGCGTGAGTGAAGAAGATGTCATGCAAGACTATCTATTTACTGAACAATGCTTACAAACTTTTCGTGAAGAAACACTTAATCAATATAAAAATAAATTTACGCAGGAAGAATTAGACAAGTATAAAATCATATTTTCTGCCAAAAAAGAGTTCTTAACTGCTGCTATAAATGAAATTAAACAGCGTTATCAAACCATCGACAATTGGTTAGCCAAAGAGTACCAATTAGATGAAAAGCACAAAAAAAACCTACAACAAATTTATTTAGTTTAATCAATTTAAACCAATTAGCTAAATCGCTAAGGTTTATATAATAACCACGTTTAAAAAGTGGAATAATAAAATAGCAATGAGAGGAAAGTCAGATGTTAACAACACAAATGGTCAAAAAACTTAATGACCAACTGAATCTAGAATTTTATTCTTCAAATCTTTATTTACAAATGAGTGCATGGTGTGATGACCAAAATTTTCCCTCTTTTGGAAAATTTTTACGAGATCATGCCGGTGAAGAGCGCAAACATATGGAACGTTTGTTTGATTATGTTCTAGATTGTGGTTCACTTGCATTAATTGGAAAAATTGATGCACCAGAAGCAAAATATAAATCGTTACTCGATGTATTTAAAGCAGCCTATCAACATGAATTGACCATTACCAAAGCAATTAACTCACTGGTCGATTATGCCCTTACTCAAAAAGATTTTTCAACTTTCAATTTTTTACAATGGTATGTATCAGAACAGCATGAAGAAGAAAAGCTATTTAAAACCATTGTTGATAAACTAGAATTAGTAGGCGAAAATAAACGTGATTTATTCTTTATGGACAAAGACTTTAATAAAACCTTAAGTGAGTCAGGATTACTCACCACAAACGAATAATAAAATATTTGTAATAACTGTTACCCTAAAAGGGTAACAGATTATAATAATTAGGATTTTACAACAATATTGGTAATAGGATTATCACAATTAACCGCAAGATGAACGCCTGACAGCTGTTGATAATGAAAATAGAAATGCTGTCCAAAAGGGGCGCAAATAGAGTGACGTTCTAAATTAACATTGACTGATTTTATTTGCCAAACGCCTTTAGCATAAAGTTTTAATGCCGATTCTTTCAATGTCCAAAGCTGCCAAAAAGCTAATAATGTATCTTCTTGGTTAATCATCCATTGGTACTCTTCATCAGCAAAACAATGTTTAGCGACATTTAGGTAATTTTTTCGCGGCCTGTCTACCTCAATATCGACGCCCACCTTTCCTGACAATGCAACCGCTACAGCAACCCAATCCCCACTATGACTAATATTAAAATCAGGAAACGAGCAATCTAAAAAACGAGGTCGACTATTATCGCCAATGACCATTTCGGGTAAAATATCGACACTATAATGTTGTTTGAGTAACTGCGCTAAGATTGAACGACAAACTAAAAATTGCCTTTTACGTTGGCCATGCAATTTATTTGCATAATCAACAATTTGCTTAGGTAATAACGAAAAATCGATGATTGCATGATTTAGGTTAGCCAGTTGAGTTATTAGCATTATCAGAAAACAACTATTCATAAAAATTATTTTTTACTATTTTAACAGCATGCTATGCTAACTGTTATTAAAATTTATCCCTAACCTAGGATTGATCATGTCATTACCAACAAAATTAGTTCATGCAGGACGAAAACAACGCTATACCCAAGGTGCAGTAAATACCGTTATTCAACGAGCCTCTTCATTGGTGTTTGATACTCTTGCAGCCAAAAAAGAAGCGGCAGAAAATCGTACAAATGGTGCACTATTTTATGGACGACGTGGCACATTAACCCACTTTGCTCTGCAAGATGCCATGATTGAAATTGAAGGTGGAGCAGGTTGCTATCTTTACCCTTGCGGTGCTGCTGCCATTGCTAATACGATTCTAGCTTTTGTCAAAACTGGGGATCATATCTTAGTATCCGAGGCAAGTTATGAGCCAACCCAAGAATTTTGTGAACATATTTTAAAAGATATGGGGGTTGAAACTGATTACTTTTCCCCTTTAATTGGCCGTTATATTACCAACCATATCAAACCTAATACCAAAGTGGTATTTTTAGAGTCACCAAGTTCAATCACTATGGAAGTTCAAGACATACCGGCAATTGTTAAGGCCATTCGAAGTGTTAATCCTGAAATCACCATTATGATCGATAATACATGGGGGGCTGGGATATTATTCAAAGCATTAGAACATGGTATTGATATCTCAATTCAATCAGGCACTAAATATCTTATTGGGCACTCAGATGGCATGTTAGGGACTGCTGTTGCCAATGAGAGATGTTGGGATAGATTACGAGAACGTTCTTATTTAATGGGACAAATGTGCGATGCCGATACGGCCTATATGGCGGCGCGTGGATTACGTACCTTAGCGGTGAGACTTAAACAACATCATGAAAATGGCTTAAAAGTTGCTAAATGGCTTGCTGGTCACCCGAAAGTGGCAACCGTTAATCACCCTGCACTTGAAAGTTGCAAAGGACATGAATTTTTCAAACGTGATTTTAGTGGTGCAAGTGGTTTATTTTCGTTTGTTCTCAAAGACCGCTTAACCGACATACAATTAGCTGATTTTTTAGATCATTTAAACCATTTTACCATGGCGTATTCATGGGGAGGATTTGAATCATTAATTTTAGCAAACCAACCTGAAGAATTAGCAAAAATTAGACCGGTATCAGGTGTCGACTTTACTGGCACATTAATTCGTCTGCATATTGGTCTTGAAGATCCTAACGATTTAATTGCCGATTTAGCTGCTGGTTTAGATAGAATAAAACTTGATAAAATCAAAACTACTGCGCTAACAAGCTTAATATAATTCACTGTAATATGAACAATATACATAACCCAATGCTTGATGACGTAATAAAACAAACCGTTTTACATCATTTAAAAGGCAGTAATGCACTACTGGTGGCTTTCAGTGGTGGCGTCGATTCGACGGTATTACTGCATGTATTGGTAATGTTGAAAAAACAGCTTTTACCCAATTTACAAATTAGGGCTATTTATATTCATCATGGTTTAAGTCAAAATGCCGATAACTGGGCAAACCATTGTGTACAACAATGTCAAACATGGCAAGTACCTATAATTATTGAAAAAGTGAAGCTTGATGATATGAACAAGAATATCGAAGAACAAGCTAGAGAGGCCCGCTATCAAGCAATTCATCATCACTTAAAAAGTGACGAAATGCTCTGCACAGCCCAACATCTTGATGATCAGTGCGAAACCTTTTTATTAGCCTTAAAGCGAGGTAGTGGTCCTGCTGGGCTCTCTGCTATGCCCATCGAAAATGGACAACATCTTCGCCCATTATTATCGATATCACGCAAACAGATAGAAACTTATGCGAATCAAAATCAACTAACTTGGATAGAAGATGAAAGTAATCAAGATGACCATTACGATCGCAATTTTTTACGTTTAAATGTTTTACCAATTATCAATCAACGTTGGCCACATTTTCCGCAAATGGTCGCTCGAAGTGCCGAGTTATGCCAACAACAAGAAGCCTTAATTAACGAGCTATTACTGTCCGAGTATCAACAAGTGATCACCGTTCAAGGTCAGCTATGCTTAAAACCCTTGTTTGATTATAGCGAATATAAACGCAATGCTATTTTACGAATGTGGCTTCGGCAACAACAAGTTATCATGCCAAGCCAAAAACAACTCACGCTAATTTGGCAAACTGTTGCGCAAGCGAAAGACGATGCCAATCCACAATTTATTTTGCATAATAAACAAATCCGCCGTTACCAAAACCAACTCTACCTGTTGCCACTATATCAAAATATTGAACAACACGTGCTTAAATGGGATTTATCGTCATCGTTAGTCTTACCTGATCATATTGGTGAATTACACGCCAATAATAAGCACAACTTAAATTGCCGCTTACCTCGTGCCGACGAAGATGTAACTGTACGCTTTCATGCACAAGGACAGCTAAAAATTGTCAATCGTCAGGGTTCAAGAGCAATCAAAAAATTATGGCAAGAGCACCATATTCCACCTTGGATGCGAACCCGCATTCCTTTAGTTTATTATAATGAACAGATAATTTGTGCCGTCGGCGTATTTATTACTGAACAAGGAAAAGGATCGCAAATCCATTTTAGTTTGACGTAAATGGTCAATATGCAGACAAACAAACCTATTGCCAGAAAATGACCCGATTAGGCGGTATAAACGACCGCCTTAATTCAACGACCGTTATTGGTTATCGGCTCTCGCTTTCCAACGTTTAAGCAGTAATGCATTTGTTACCACACTAACGCTACTTAAAGCCATGGCAGCACCTGCAATCATTGGATTTAAAAATCCTAAAGCAGCTAATGGAATGCCAATTAAATTATAGAAAAACGCCCAAAACAGGTTTTGTTTTATCTTATTATATGTTCGACGCGAAATATCAATGGCATCAGCAATAAGGTACAAATTACCACGCATTAATGTAATACTCGCCGTATGCATAGCAACATCGGTGCCCGTTCCCATAGCAATGCCAATATCTGCGGCTGCCAATGCAGGGGCATCATTAATACCATCGCCGACCATGGCAACTAAATTATTGTGCTCACTATGGCTCTCTTTTTGTAATTGATAAATATAGTTTGCTTTATCTTGCGGTAAAACTTCAGCAATCACTTTATCTAAACGCAACTGCTGCCCGACATAATTAGCCGCTTGCTGATTATCGCCAGTTAACATAACACTGGTAACATGCAATTGATGTAATGCTTCAATTGCATTTTTGGCTTCAGGTTTAATGACATCAGAAAAACCAAATAAAGCCAAAATTACGACCTGATTTTCTGATTGTTGTTTAGCCAAAAATGAAATAGTGTAACCTTTACCGGTAAGCTCATTGATTTTATCATCCATATTCACAAAATAGGCATTTAACGATTTCATCCAGCGTAAACTACCTAAATAGTATTCGGTATTATCAATCATTGCCATAATCCCTGAACCAGCTACTGAGGTAATATTCTGTGCATAATTATAGTGCTTAGCTTTAGATAACATCGCTTTAGCTAAAGGATGTTCACTCCCCGCTTGCATTGATGCCGCAATTGATAAAATCTGCTCGGGTGTTTCAGTACCGACGACGTCAATTTCCACTAATTCAGGTTTACCTACTGTTAACGTACCGGTTTTATCAAATGCGATCGTATTAATATTGTGCAGCGTTTCTAACGCTTCGGCATCTTTAATTAAAATCCCCTGACGAGCCGCTGCTCCCGTTCCCACCATAATCGCAGTAGGTGTTGCCAATCCTAAAGCACATGGACACGCAATAACCAATACGGCAACGGCATGAAGCAAGGCTTGTTGCCAATCATGATAAATTACTCCCCAAAACAGCAAGGTTACCAACGCAATAACCAAAATCACCGGTACAAAAATCGCACTGATACGATCTACAATTCGCTGGATTGGTGCTTTTTTAGCTTGGGCTGATTCAACCATATTTATAATTTTTGAAAGCATTGAGTCAGCTTGAATTGCGGTAGTTTTCACTATCAGCAACCCTTCACCATTAATTGTCCCCCCAGTAACAATATCATTAATGGATTTAGTTACAGGAAAGCTTTCCCCTGTTAACATCGACTCATCACTACTGGATGAACCTTCAATAACAATACCATCAACAGCAATACGTTCACCGGGTTTAATCACCACAATATCATTTACTTTTACCTGGTCGATAGGTACATTCACTTCTTGGTTACCTTGCCTGACTAATGCCATCTCTGGTCGTAACGCTGAAAGAGCTTCAATTGCTTGGGTTGTTTGATGCTTCGCTCTTAACTCTAACCACTTACCAATCAAAATTAAGGTAATAATCACCACTGATGATTCAAAGTAGAGGTGATCATAATGACCACTAATAAGCTGATATAACGACAAGCCATAAGCGGCACTGGTACCAATTGCGACTAATAAATCCATATTACCGGTTAATGCTTTTAACGCATTAAACCCACTACGATAAAATTTACCACCTAGTCCAAATTGCACAATCGAAGCAAGAATAAATTGCAACCAAGCAGGTAGCATCAAATTAATGTCAAACGGTTCAAGTAACATAGGGATGACAAAAGGTACAGACAAGATAATAGACAAAACAATAGGCCAAAGTGAAGCTTGCTTATCAACATCTTTATGGTGCATTTGTTGATCAGTAATTTTTACCGCATGATATCCGGCATTGTCCACAGCTGACATGAGTGTGTCTAACTTAACATTCGAATTTGCATTAACGGTTGCTTTTTCAGTCGCAAGATTCACACTAACATCAATGACACCATCAATCTTTCTCAGCGCCTTTTCAACTCGACTAACACATGATGCACAGCTCATATCCTCAACAAAAAAATGGTATTCGACAGTTTTCATTTAACACATCCCTTAATTTTTGGTGTGGTACATATTGTAGTATTAATTATCCTTTTAACAAGAATGCACTTTTTTGATATATACTACCCAAAAAGATACTATCAAGATAATTAAGTGAAAAATAAATCAATCAATAAAAGCTGCTGTGAAAACAAACATCAAACAATAACCTATTGCCCTGTTGATGCCACCATCAATATGATTGGTGGTAAATATAAATCGCTCATATTATGGAAACTTATGGCTAAAACTACCTTAAGATTTTCTCAGTTACGTAAGGAAATCCCTACGGCTACAGCTAAAATGCTAACCCAACAACTACGCGAACTTGAATCTAATGGCTTAATTCATCGACAAGTTTTTCCAGTGGTACCACCTAAAGTTGAATATTCTTTAACAAACTTTGGCAAAAGCATTAGACCAGTACTTGAATCAATGTATATATGGGGCAGTGACTATTTAAACAATCAAGGTTTACACGTTAATTGTTCAATGACGTCATTAGATGACGCAAAATAACGAAAATGACTCTTTGTAGTTGATGACTAGTATAAAGCAAAATGCAAGGCTACAACCCTGCATTTCGAATAAAGAAAGTACAATTAATTACGCAAATTTTCTGGCCAATCGTTTTGGGTCGAAACTAACAAATCTTTGACCACACGAGGATTACCCGCCACAATATTGCCCGAAACCATATAATTATTGCCACCAGCAAAATCGGTGATAACGCCACCTGCTTCACGTAAAATTAACTCGCCTGCGGCAATATCCCAAGGTTTTAAGCCAATTTCAAAAAAGCCATCTAAACGGCCTGCTGCTACATAAGCTAAATCTAACGCGGCAGACCCACTACGGCGAAAATCACCACATCTTACAAATAATTTTTGCAATACCGCAAAATAACTATCACTATATTGTTTAACTTTAAATGGGAAGGCCGTTGCGAGCACACTACCCTCAAGGTCTTTAGCATTGCTAACACGAATACGATACCCATTAAGCTGTGCACCTTTACCTCGCGCCGCGGTAAACAGCTCATTACTCATAGGATTATATACAACGGCAATTTCTGTTTTACCTTTAACTCGAGCCGCAATAGAAACTGCAAAATGTGGGATATTTTTAATAAAATTGGTCGTACCATCAATTGGGTCAATTATCCACTGCGTATCGGCATCACTACCTTTAGCTAAACCACTTTCTTCAGCAATAATCGTATGATCAGGATACGCTTTTTTGATTGTTTCAATAATAAGTGATTCAGCAGCACGATCTGCATTAGTGGCAAAATCGTTAGCACCTTTAGTATCAATTTCGATTGAACTTGGGTTTTCATAAGCCTTAATGGCAACATTACCTGCTTTACGAGCAGCACGAATAGCAATATTAAGCATCGGATGCATAAATTTTTTTCCAATTGATGATGTTAAAGAACGGAGTGTTTTAGTAAAACTCTATAGAGTGATACCAATAATGACGGCATAGTATAAAGGTTTTGCCGCTTTATTGCCAGAATATGTTAGGGTTGATAAATAAAATATTAAAAATCACAAATTTTAATGCTAGCGTGAAATGTGAGGAAGGATGTGATATAAAATCCAAAAGTTCCCAACGAAAAGCATTTTTATTTCGATTAACAATCCCTTTTCAACTCCAATAACAAACGCATTATTTAACTTTTTATTTATTGGTTTGATTTAAATTCAGGACTTTATATCTCAATCAACTTATCAATATTTACATAAAAATTACAGTAAAATCACAAACATTTACACAGAATTTACAACTTGTGTATACATATCAGTTATTACCCATTAGTATGCCAAACATGGTTTTATGTGTCTATTTTGTAGCGTTGTGATTATGTGTTTTTCTGTAAAAAATCTTGTATTAACGGCAGTCATTACTATTTCGCCGTCTTGTTTATTATTCGCCGAGCCGCCACCGACAAAAGTCATTAGTGATGAGCAGCTTATTCATCAACAAGAGCGAGACAAAGCTCTACAAGAAACATTGACACCCGCCACTCCCGATATCCGTTTATTACCGCCATCAACCCACACAGGTGAACTTAATTTTCCCACTGAATCATTATGTTTTGTTATCAATCAAGTGCAGTTACTTGAGCGGGATAAATTACCCTGGTTTATTCCCTTAAATAAATTAGCGAAACAAGCTGAGCACCACTGCTTAGGCTCTGAGGGTATAAATTTATTGATGAAAGCAATACAAGACAGACTCATTAGCTATGGTTATATCACCACGCGAGTGGTGGCACCGGAACAAGATTTGGCAAGTGGTAAGTTGCAACTATTATTGGTTGAAGGTAAAACCCGGCATATTTATTACAGTGATGATAGTAATAACTATGCCCAGCTTTATACAGCTATGCCAGCACGGGAAAATCATCTTCTAAATTTACGGGATATAGAGCAAGGACTTGAAAATTTACAACGATTACCGACAGTGAGTGCTCAAATGAAGTTAGTGCCGGGTGATAAACCGGGCGAAAGCGATATTGTTATTAGTCGCAAACAGAGCAAGATGTGGAGATTGGGATTGTCGGTTGATGATTCAGGGACTAAAACAACAGGGCGAGACCAAGGCGGGGTGACATTTTACTTAGATAATCCCTTATCGCTCAGTGATTCCTTTTATGCCTCAGGTGGGCATGATATTAATGGAAAAGGTAAATATGGCTCACGCAACTATTTACTGTCTTATTCAATTCCGTTTGGTTATTGGTCGTTAAGTGCATCTTTATCGGGCAATAAATATCATCAAAATGTAGCAGGTGAAAATCAGGATTACCAGTACAGTGGTCGCAGCCGCAATGCCAATATACAACTGAGTTATGTGCTGCATCGAAATGAATCACAAAAGACCACATTAAGTTATGGCCTAATGTTACGCCAATCACATAACTATGTCGATAATACCGAGATTGAAATCCAACAACGAAAAACCACAAGCTGGCAATTGGGCATTGCTCACCGGCATTATATTGACAATATTACCATCGATGCGGGTGTTACTTACCAAAAAGGGGTTCGTTGGTTTAATGCAAAAAAAGCGCCGGAAGAGTACAACCCGGAAGATAACAGCAGCGCCTTGTCAGATATTTTCTCAGTTAACTTTTCTACCAATGTCCCTTTCACCTTAGGTGAACAGCACTTTCGCTATCGTTTAGATTATCAGGGGCAATATACGCGTGGCTCACACTTAACTTCACCGGACCAGTTTTCGATTGGTGGGCGCTGGAGTGTTCGGGGCTTTGATGGGGAGTTAACATTAAGAGCGGACCGCGGTTGGTATCTTCGTAATGAATTAGCCTGGCAAGTTCCCTTTAATCATGAAACCTATTTAGGTCTTGATACCGGTGAAGTATCGGGTGGTAAAAGTGAGTATCTGCTAGGGCGGCATTTAACCGGTGGCGTATTGGGATTTCGGGGAAACAATTATGGTTTTTACTATGACCTGTTTGCCGGCATGCCAATTCGCAAACCGAAAGGTTTTCAAACCAATCCGCTGGCATTAGGCTTTAGTGTGATGTGGAATTATTAGGTTGAATAACAAGATGTACGTTGTGTTATGTGTATAACTAATGGTGAATAAATAAAAAATATAAATATAAATATAAAAATGAAGATAAGGAATAAGGAATAGATTATGAATAAGCGCTTATACCGAATAATTTTTAACAAAAAACGTAATATGCAAATGGTGGTTGCTGACATTTCGAAAACAGCAAATGGTCAGGCAAAAACCACCACAGATACGCAACAAACAGCGATTGAATCTATTTTTGCAACGCTAAAACCGATAAGCTTATTCGTGTCTATTTCGCTGGGTTTTGTCACGCTGACTTCGCCGGTTTATGGCAGTCAAATAGTGGCGGATAATCAGGCGGGCCGCCACCAACAACCGATAGTGATATCAGCGGCAAATGGTGTGACACAAGTCAACATTCAAACCCCGAACAATAAAGGATTATCGCATAACAAATACAGTCAATTTGATGTATCACAGCAAGGTGCGATATTAAATAACAGCAGTAAAATCAGCCAAACACAAATTGCGGGTTATGTACAAGGTAATGAACTATTAAATAAAACCGGACCGGCAAAAATCATATTAAACGAAGTCAATTCACGTAATCCCAGCCAATTAAACGGGGTGGTTGAAGTTGCCGGTCAAAAAGCCGAGGTCATTATTGCTAACCCTTCCGGTATCACCTGTAATGGTTGTGGTTTTATTAATGCCAGTCGAGGGACACTCACCACCGGTAAACCGATTATCAATAATGGTGAAATAAATGGTTACCAGGTTGAACAAGGGCACATAACGGTAACCGGTAAAGGGCTTGACAGTTCTGGGCAAAACTATACCGATTTGATAGCACGTACGGTATCGATTAACTCGGCAATATGGGCCAATGAAGCGAATGTGATCACCGGTCGTAATCAGGTCAGTTACGATACACAAACTATCACCCCACTGGATAACGCTACTGACAACAAACCGGAAGTCTCGATTGATGTTTCACAGCTTGGTGGAATGTATGCCAATAGTATTCGTATGATTGGTACCGAAAAAGGGGTGGGTGTGCATAATGCCGGTGAACTCGGTGCCAGTGCCGGCAGTATTGTTATCAGTGCTGATGGTAAAATCACCAATCAAGGTGCAATTCAGGCTCAACAAAGTATTAATATCAATAGTGTGCAAGATATTAATAACCAGAATCAAATTTACAGCAAACAAAATATTAAATTAAAAAGTGAACAAACTATTGTTAATGATGGCTCTTTAATTGCTCAAAATAATATTACACTTGACGCTAACAAAATAAATAGTAGTAAAAAGAGTCGTGTTGTGTCTGGTGTCAACGATCAAGGAAAACTAACTAATTCGGGAACTATTTTTGCATCAGCCAATAATATTAATTTTAATGGTAAAAATAGCGCAAGTGAAAAACTTTTATTAAACGCAAAAGAAGCTTTAAATCTCGATAATAGCCAAACATATGCTAATCGTATTGAATTGTTTAGCAACAGCCTTTCACTTAAAGCTGCACAGCTGCAAACAGAACAGCAACTTGATGTAATTAATTCAAACAGCATAGATACATCTAATTCAACGATTATCACTAAAAAAGGGATCACATTCTCCAGTGGTTCAATTATTAATGAAAATAGCCAATTAATATCAGAAAGCGACATAACTTTTACTGCTAATGATATTAAAGGTAACGATTCTAAACTCGCAACAAATCAAAAAATTACTATGCACGCAGCAGATATTGCAATGCAAAATGCGAATTTAAGTGCTAAAGGTGCTATTTCTTTATCTGCAGATCAAATCAATGCTAATAAACTTCAGCTTATTACTGAGCAAGAGCTCGATATTGGCGCTCAAAATTTATTCACTAATCAAGCCAATATACAGGCAAAAAAAGCGATTAATATTAAATCCAATAATTATTTCGCCGATTTCCTTCAATTAATCACTGAACAATCTTTATCTTTAAACAGTCATTATTTACAGCTAAATAATTCCCAGCTAAATGTGTTGGGTGATATTAATGTTGATAGTCACGAATTACAAAGTGGTAGTTCACTATGGTTAGCAGGTAAAAATATTACAGTTAAATCGGACTCTATTAATAATCAATCAAGTCAACAAAAAGCAACTGGAACAATAAATTATCAATTTAATCAATTAAATAACAATAACTCAACATTAATTGGTCAATCTTTAACATTTTCAGGCAATAGCTTATATAACCAAAATGCAAAATGGCAAAGTGGTAGCAATATTAATATTCTTGCAACAAAATTGTTTGATAACAAAACGAGCATAATGTTATCGCAAGATCAATTAAATATTGATACACAAGAGATGGTTAATGATGAGGCAGAACTTTTTGCTGGTGGAAATTTAACCCTTCGTACGACTAAATTATTAAGTAACAATAGTGTTATACAGTCAGATCAAGCAATCACTTTGACGGCAACTGAACAACTTGTTGCGAACGCTGCAAATCTATATTCTCAAAAGTACATGCAAATTAACAGTCAGAATATTGACTTAACTAAAGCAAATGTTGGTGCTAAAGGTGACATAGCAATTATAGGAAAACAACAAACTTATAATAATGCTGAAATATTATCAACTGGCCAAATTCAATTTAATGCAACAACTCTCCAAGCCAATAATGCAACGATAAAAGCAGAAAAAGAGTTAACGATTGATGCAAAACAATTTGCAGCGTTTAACGCCGCTCAGCTAGTTACTAATCAAAAATTAACGATTGACGCAGAACAAATTGAAAGCGCTAATTCGGCCATGTATGCGAAAAGTGGCATGAAAGTGCAGACTACTCAACTGAATAATCAAAACGCCAAATGGAGCAGCGAGGGAACAATTAGTTTAACCGCGCAGCAAATTAATAATCAAAAAACAACGCTACAATCCGGGCAATTAAATATCGAAACAGAGCAACTTGATAATAGCGATGCAATAATATTATCTGATGGTGGTTTAGTTATTAATGCTAAAGATATAGACAATACTTCGGCGCAAATACAAACTAAATCTGGTATTAAAATTAATGCAGATAATACACTAAAAAATGCTAATGCGACATTGATTACTGATGGTGCTATTGATGTTACAACAGACAATTTTATTAACACTAATGCAAAATTTTGGGCAGACCAATTTATTAATATTCATGCCAGTGATGTTAATAATGAACATAGCGTTATTTTATCTAATGATAAGATTGAATTAACGGCTACTAGTGTCAATAATCAAAACAGTGAAATTAAAGCTAAGCAAGCTATTAATATTAAAACTAATGAGCTAGCAAGTGATAATGCTCAATATGTAAGTGGAGGCAATTTAGATTTAAACAGCCAAAACTTGTCACTTAACCAAGCCAAACTTTCCAGTAAAGGTGATATCAATATTGATACTAAGCAGTTAATGAGTGACACTGCAGAATATGTTACAGAAGGTAATTTTACGCTAAAAAGCCAAATTGCATCGCTTAATCAAGCTAAAATAACAAGCAAAGGTAATCTAAATATTGATAATCAACAGGCATTGAATATCAAAAAAGCAGTACTAACGTCGTTGCAATATTTAGGTGTGAAATCTGGCACAATTACGGGTTCTGAATCATCAATAAATAGTGTTGGCAACCTTGATATTTCAACGACAGAATTGATTGATAATAATGCAACATTAATAAGTGATAATGATATCAATATTTATGCTGATAAGCTTAATACTGAATCAACAGAACTCGGTGCTCAAGGTAAAATTAACGTTAATGCGCATACTCTTAAAAATAGCAATGCGAAATGGGTTGCTAATCAAGATATGATTATTAATAGTGAACAAATTGATAATGCCGGCAGCCAAATGGGGAGTGGGCAATCACTGACTATCAATACAAAGCAATTAGATAATCGAAAAGCGATGTTAAGTAGTAAAGGAAATATCAACATCACGAGTGAAAATGTTGATAATACTGCCTCAAAATTATTTAGCAATCAATCTATCAACATAAATAGTCATTACCTTACCAATAAAGAAGCGGTACTAAAATCTGATGATTCAATGACGATTAATAGTCCAGAATTTGACAATAGTGATGCCATTTTAGTTGCCGAAAAAGCAATTACAGTAATCAGTGATAATCTTAAGAATAATAATGCGACAATACAATCACAAGCGCAAATAACCTTAAAAGCCAACCAATTTGATAATCAATCGGCATTACTATTATCGGGGCTAAAAGGAATAACAATTGATGCAGGTACGCTGAATAATCAACAGGCGAAATTATTTACAAAAGGCGATTTAGCGATTAATGCACAAGACTTGATGAATCAATATGCTAAATTAGTTAGTGAAAAATCACTTACTATTAAAGCCAATCAATTCAATAACCAAAATAGTGAATTACAAGCAAAAGCTTCGGTTAATATTGATGCGACAACAATCAATAATCAGCAAGCTAAAATGGATTCAGAACAAGATATTATTTTAAATGCTGCCAATAATATCGATAATAGCGCTGCCAGCATGACAGCTAATGGCTTGATTAATCTTAAAGCATCAAATAATATCAATAACAGCTATGCTAACTTGTTATCTAATAATGGTATTTTATTAGAAGCCGTAAATTTATATAATCAAGCAGCTACATTAAAAACTAATGGGCTCATAAGCATAAAAGCACAAAGTATGGATAATCAGCAATCAGATTATTTAGCAGAAAATATTATGCTTGAAAGTAACCATTTAAATAATCAATTCGCAAAATTAAATGCTAGTCATTACCTTATTATTAACGCAAAAGATTTTGACAATAGTAAAGCAAGTTTACTTGCTGATAGTATTTATTTAAAAACACAATCATTTCATGGTGATGGTGTAATTAAAAGTCAAAATGAGTTATCGCTTGATTTAGATGAAAGTTTTATTAATGAAAATGAAATAACCACCAATGGTCATCTGTCTATTCGTACGCAAAAAGACATTATTAATAAAAATAAAATGACTGCTGGCCGACAAATTTCATTAGAAAGTAAGCAATTAATTAACGAAAAACAATCAGAAATTAGCGCTGGTTATTTAGCACTCAATCATCAAACCATTAATAATTATGGTTTAATTAATGGTGACACAACAGTCATTCGCACCAATGTATTAGATAACTTAGAAAGTGGGCGAATATATGCTGATAATTTAGCAATAAAAGCTTCAATACTTAATAATCGTGCACAAAATGGTGTGGCACCGGTGATTGCTGCTCGGCAAAATTTTCATTTAGGCGTTAATACTTTAAATAATTATACTCACGCTCAGTTACTCAGCTTAGGCAATTTTATTATTGGTGGTGATCTTGATGAGAATTTAAATGTGACAGGTAATGCAGATGTCATCAACAATCACTCGGCAAATATTGAGTCTCATGGCGATTTATATATTAATGCTAATGCAATTAATAACATTAATGATCATATCATAACCGAAATGCGCAAAAGTGATGAAGCCCCAGAAATGGAGGAGTATTTTATCGCTGGCGGTAGACTTGAAAAGTATTCACCTGATGAGATTTTATATCGTATCAGAAGTACACACTTCAGAGGGAAAAGGCCTCAATCATACGGTTGTGAAAAGCACGATAAGGGCTGTTGGTATTTATGGAAAGACATTCCCGAGTACTTAAGACCGACTGGTGCTTTATCAAGAATTCAAATTAAAAAAGATGGTTATACAAGTACAAATTCTTGGCATTACAAAATCATTAAAACAAAATATCGCACTGTAGTACTGGAAACAGATCCTGGTAAAATCACGGCTGCAAATAATATAGTCATTAAGGGGCAAATATTAAATAATCAGGATAGTAAAATTGTAGCCGGTAAAACCGTTAATATTAATGTGCAACAATTAAATAATTATTCACAAGAAACTATTTCAAAATATGTGTATTCGGGCAATAAAATAGAGCATTGGAAAAATGACACAAAAGATTATAGAGCCACCTCTACCCCTTATGATAAACCTGATGAAATATTCAATGATGATAGTTTAAATTCTAATATTTTAGATCATAAAATCTTTGAGCAAACTGAATTAAAAGAGGTACCTCGTGAAACAGTTAAGGTAGAAAATACCCCGACGCCAATTACAGTGAACAATGACATTAAAGAGGTCGCTACAAAGCCTGTACAACCAATACACAATACTGATATTAAACTAACCCCGAATGATAAGAAAGTTGACAAAATATCGAATATTGCAGTACCTACAAATAAATTTGATAATGTAACGGCTATTAGTCAAAAACCTGATAATAATTTACAAGATATTATTACTGATCATATAAACAACAATACAGCGGATAAAACACCAATCAAAGAGCCAGAATCCGCTCAAGCTGATAGCATAATGGCTCCAATCAAAACTATTAGTACATATGATCCAACTATTACCCTGCCTGATAATAGTTTATGGATTGTCAATAAATATAATCCAAGTTATATCGTTGAAACCGATCCACGTTTTACGCAACGTAAAAAGTGGCTGAGTTCTGACTATATGCTTAATCGCTTAAAAGTGGATCCAAACTCAATCCAAAAACGATTAGGTGATGGTTATTACGAACAGCAACTTATTCGTGAGCAGATTATTGGCTTAACAGGTAATCGCTATCTTCAGGGTTATCGTTCAGATCTTGAACAATATCAGGCATTAATGGATGCAGGGATAAGTTTTGCTAATCAATATGGAATTGTACCGGGTGTTGAACTATCGGCAGAGCAGATGAGAGCCATAACCACCGATATGATCTTGTTAATGAAAAAAACCATTACCGTTGATGGTGAAAACATCGATGTGTTGGTTCCACAAGTCTATATTGTTAATCGAACACAGCTAGGTACTGATGGTGCACTTATTTCAGGCGAAAATGTATTTATAAAAGGTGAACAGCTTGACAATAAAGGTTTAATACAGGCAAAAGAAAATGTTTTATTAAATGGATACAATGTCAACAATACCGGTTCTATTTACGGTAATAAAGTTGGGGTAACGGCTGAAAATGATATTACCAATTATGGTAAGTTGGTGGGGGATAAATTAGTTTACTTATCAGCAGATAATGATATTAATTTATTATCCAGCACAAGAACCCAAACAAAAGCAAGAAATTCACTGACCAATATTGATAAAACCAGCATTATTCAGGTAAATGACGGCAATATAATAATCGATGCAGGACATGACATTAAATCCCAGGCTGGCTGGATAATTAACAGTGGCGAACAAGGCACAACCTGGTTACAAGCGGGCCATGATGTCCAATTTACCACAGCTGACATTGAAGAAAAATTTGATTACCGAAGAAAAAAAGATTATCGCATCACAGATGAAAAAAGCGTGGTTGGCACCGGAATAAGTGCGGCCAATAATGTAAATATTATTGCAGGTAATAACATCAATGCCAAAACAGTCGATATTGAAGCGGGGAATCGATTAAATCTAATTGCAGACAATGATATTGAAATAGGCTCTTCAACCGAAACCGCCTTTTTAGATGAATTTCATAAAACTAAATCAAAAGGGTTTTTAAACAAAACCACAAGTACATCACACACCGTAATTGATAACACGACTCAAAAAGGGAGTATGCTCAATGGTGATAGTGTGACTATTAGTGCTGGCAATAATTTAACCGTAACCGGTAGTCAGGTAGTTGGTACCCATGATGTCAATCTCTATGCCGATAAAGATATTACGGTTAATGCCGCAGAAGAGTCATATTACCGAAAAGAAGAAACAAAAAAGAAAAAATCAGGGTTAATGAGCAGTGGTGGTCTTGGTGTTACCGTTGGTAAAGAGAAAGAGTCACTAAAACAAACCGATACCGAACAAGCTTATGTCGGTAGTGTCGTTGGCAGTACCGACGGCAGTGTCAATATTCATGCAGGCAAAAATATTAACGTTGAAGGCAGTGATATTATTGCTAAGCAAAATATTAAAATGCAAGGTGAAAATGTCAATATTGAAGCGTTAGATGCCAAAACTACCCATAAAGAAGAGTATAAATATCAAAAAACAGGGGTGACCGTTGCTGTTTCGGGTACAGCCAGTAACATATACAACGCAACTCAAACACTACAACAAGCCAAACAGCAAACCAATGATAAAACCAAAGCATTAATGGAAATTAAAGCGGGCTTACAAGCGGGTAATGCGGCGTTAGAAACAGGAGCAAATTTACAAGATGGTGTGCCTGAGGCTTCGGTGGGCATTAATATTAGCCTTGGCAGTGAAAAAACCAAACGTACGGTTAATCAAGAACAACATACCGTGGTTAGCTCATCGGTTGCAGCGGGGCGTGATGTCTCTATCATTGCAACAGGCAATGGTGAAAGCAATAGTGGTGATATAAATGTCATTGGCAGTCAAGTACAAGCAGGTCGTAATGCAACCATTAACGCTAATCATGATATTAATATTATCGGCCAAGAAAACACGTTTAAAACCGATACTAAAGAAAAAAGTAGCAGTGGTTCGGTAAGTGTCGGGTATAACTTTGGTGGTCAAAAGAATGGTTTTAATATATCAGCCAGCGGCAGTCAAAGTAAATCTCGAGAAAAAGGGAATGGAACAGACTGGACAGAAAGTGTTATAGAAGCCGGCAATAAGCTAACGATGATAACAGGCAATGATGCCAATATTAATGCTGGCCAGATAAAAGGCGACAGCGTTATTGCCGATATTGGTCATGACCTGAATATTACCTCACAACAAGATAGTGACGAATATCATATGAAAAACAGCTCAAGCTCAGTAGGCGGCAGTTTTTCACTTGGCGGTACAAGCAGTATTAATGCGGCTAATTCTACCTCCAAAATGGACAGCAACTGGAAAAGTGTTACAGACCAGTCAGGCATATTTGCAGGTAAAGGTGGGTATGATATTAAAGTTGGTAATAATACTGACTTAAAAGGGGCGGTGATTGCATCGGAAGCGGAAGATACCGGTAAAAACAAACTTGATACGGGCACAATTAGCTTTACTGATATCGAAAATAAAGCGGATTATAAAGTCAGCAGCAGCAGTGTTGGCGTCAGCACCATTGGCATGCCATCAATGCCAGCCGGTTATAATAAAAAAGACAATGAACAATCGATAACGCATTCAGCGGTGTCCCAAGGCACCATCATCATCCGCAATGAGAATGAACAAAAGCAGGATATCAATGAGTTAAGTCGGGATACTGAGCATGCCAGTAATGAACTTAAGCATATCTTTGATAAAGAAAAAGAACAAAGCAAAATAGACCAAACCCGGTTAGTGAGTGAAATT